>JAKEHD010000089.1 GCA_022615215.1 Blastocatellia bacterium | reverse complement strand
TGATCATAATGAGAGTCCTTTGTGTGGAGTTTGGTTTCACGAAACTACAACTCTACCAAAGGCTCTCAAAATTGTCATTTCATCCCGCGCGCAGTATAATCTCGCCCAAATGCTCCGCTCCTGCTTCGAGTTCTTCCTGCCCTCCTCGCATCAGAGGCACGAAAGGCAAAAGGTTTTCGCGCTTCATCGCCAGAACTCGCCGCGCCGAAACCTGCCACAGCCGTACCAGCCGGTAGCGGATTTTGATCTCCGCATCTCCCGCGATTATTCTCCCGGCTGTGGGCGCTCTCGCGGGCAGTCCTCTCCGTGTGAGCAAGAGAACATAGCTCGTTACGGGAAGGCGATACGCCATCCAAAGCCGCGCGCCATATTCGGCCATGCGTTCCGGGATATGAATGTCATAAACGGTCTGGGCTTTGACGTGGATCAGACGGACGCCCTGTGAGGTTTCCACGCGATAGGGCTGGTCGGGAAGGAGTGTGGCGGCGCGAAGAAAGAAATCTTTATGAGTTCGCGCGGGAGGAGTTCTATTCGAGCCTGCTGACCCGGTTTCAGATGACCGAGCAGGATAAGCAAGGATTCAGCGTCCTGCTCGGCCAGATATTTGAAAGCTTGATCGTAGGGTTTGGCGCTCATAATCCGACCCCGAAACTTATAGCGGTTCGACAAATGTTATAGCGAGCCGGGTGGCGTAGCCGGCAATCGCAAGAGTCGGGCCGGACTCTCGATATATCATGGTGTCTAACCCATACGGCCGCGCGCCGCCTCGGTGTGGTATTCCAGGTCCGTATGGACCATCTCGCCAACCAGGTCCGGGAAACTCCGCGAGTAAGTCCACCCAAGCCGCTGTTTCGCTTTGGAGCAGTCGCCCAACAGGAGGTTGACTTCGGCGGGTCTGTAGAATTGAGGATCGACTACTACATATTGTTTATAGTCGAGTCCGACTATGCCAAATGCAGCCTCCAGGAACTCCCGCACCGAATGCGTCTCTCCGGTCGCGATCACGTAATCATCAGGCTCGTCCTGCTGAAGCATGAGCCACATGGCCTTCACATACTCTGCCGCGTGGCCCCAATCGCGGCGCGCGTCGAGGTTGCCGAGTCGAAGCTCTTTCGCGAGACCCAGCTTGATCTTTGCCGCGTAGGATGTGATTTTGCGGGTGACGAACTCGAAACCACGGCGAGGGCCCTCGTGATTGAAAAGTATCCCGCTCGATGCGTGCAGCCGGTATGCTTCCCTGTAGTTGCGCGTTAGCTCGAAGCCGGCGACCTTCGATATGCCGTAAGCGGAGCGCGGATGGAAGGGCGTCTCCTCGTTTTGAGGGCTTACGCGAGCTTCGCCGAACATCTCGCTCGACCCGGCGAAATAGAACCGCGCATCGGGGACCACATCGCGGAGCGCCGCAAGCACATAATGAGTCCCGTTGATGTTGGTGTTGAGCGTGGAAAATTCATCCTCGAATGAGTAGCTGACGAAGCTCTGCGCGGCCAGATGGTAGATTTCGTCAGGCTGTAATCCGGCCATAATGCGGAACACGCTCGGATAGCTTTCAAGCGAAGCCGGGTGCAATTCTATATCGTCGAGAATGTGTTTGATTCGCCACAACCTGTGCTCCGGGTCTTCTATGGCCACGCGACGGACCAGGCCATGAACTTCATATCCTTTCTCAAGGAGCAATTCCGCCAGGTAAGACCCGTCCTGTCCCGTTATGCCGGTTATCAAGGCTTTGCGTTTCATAGGTCTGTTTATGACTCCTGTTCACTGTGGATTCTTGTTAAAGCGTAAAACGAGGCAAGGCCCATTCTTCCATAAATCATCACGAAACGACAGTGGAGAATGAGTGAATCAAGGTCGAACTATTCATTCCAGCCCAGGTCTTTACCCAGACATTTATAAATCTCTTCATTATAGGAGGCAAAGAATTCAACCAATCGCTTCCTTAAATTCGGCTCCATCGGCGAACAACTTTCCGGGTCGTGGGGAGAGTTTGAAAGAGGGTTTTAAAGAGCGGTATCGGGGTGAGCTAATGTAGCGGCGCTTATGTTCTTTCAGAGGTCTCTTCGAAGAGAGCATTTCACTGGCGCAGCACTAAATGGTCTTCCAGTACCAGCGCATCGAAACTCGCGCTCTTGAAAGTCTTAATGGCATCCTCCGGCCGACAGACTATAGGCTCCTGTATGTTGAACGAAGTGTTGAGCAGCACAGGCACGCCCGTTATGCGCTCGAACTCCGCGATCAACTGCCAGTATCGGGGATTGGTCTTGCGGCTCACTGTTTGAGGCCGTGCCGTGCCATCCACATGAACTACAGCGGGGATGCGCGCCTTCTGGTCTTCTGCGACGGTCAAGACCGTTATCATGAAAGGGTCACTGTGCGGGCGGCCGAAGATCGCTTCGCTCGCCTCTTCATGCATGGAAGGAGCGAGGGGACGGAACCACTCTCTCAGCTTCACCTTCTCGTTGAGCAACTCGCGCATGTCTTCGCGCCTCGGGTCGGCCAGAAAACTGCGATTCCCCAGTGCGCGAGGTCCGAATTCCATCCGCCCCTGAAACCACCCTATGATCGCTCCATCCGCTATGAGACGGGCCACTCGCGGAAGCAACTCTTCATCGGGCAACGTTTCAAACTGAAGGCCGTTTTCGATGAGCGACTCGGCACAAGACGGGGAACCGAACGAAGGGCCGTAATAAGCGTGCTCCATCTGAAAGGCGCGCGGATGCTTCAACCGCCCGTGATGTATCATATACGCGGCCCCAAGAGAGCATCCCGCATCACCTGCGGCAGGCTGTACGAAGAATCGCTTGAAGGGAGATTCCTGCATTATTCGGCCGTTCATCACGGAATTGAACGCCACTCCTCCTGCAAGGCATAAATTCTCTTCACGGGTCTGTTCGTAAAGACCCTCAAGAAGGTTTAACACTACGTCTTCCAGCACGCGCTGTGCGCTGGAAGCGATATTGCAATGGCGTTCGGAGAGGGCTTCATCCCGCTTGCGGGGCGGTCCCAGAGCTTCGATTATCTCTTCGCCGAAGAGGTAACGCTTTGCCAGATGATGGTCGAGAACGCGTATGTTGACCTCGAAATCATTTGAATCCCCTCCCTTACGGTCGGGGTACTGAAGCGCCCGGCGCGAAAAGAAGTCGTAATACTGCGGCTCCCCATAAGCGGCCAGCCCCATGACTTTCCACTCGTCGCCCGCGAACATATCGAAGCCGAGGAAGTTCGTTACGGCCGAATAGAATTGTCCGAGCGAGTGCGGCAACTTGATGCGCTTGAGCACCTTTATGCGCGTTCCTCTTCCCTGAGCGAAAAGGGTCGTGGTCTCTTCGCCTGTCCCGTCCGCAGTCAGTATGGCCGCCGTCTCAAAGGGCGAGACCAGGAATGCGCTGGCCGCGTGGCAGAGGTGGTGCTCAAGATAATGGAAGCGAAAATCGCTCGGCCCGAAATGTCGGCGGATGAGCCGGGGCAGTTTCAGCATGCCGAGATAGCTGTCGCTCACCTGAACCACGCCCCGGTCGACGCGCGCCCGGAACATGTCACGAGAGATGGCAAGCGACTTCATCGCCTGCATAGCTTTATGGCGCAGTATCCATGGCTTCCAGTAGAGCGCGACATGCTCTACGTCGGACATCTCTATGCCCGCCTCGTCGAGACAGTACCGGACGGCCTTGTATGGAAAACCGCTGTGATGCTTTACACGGGAGAAACGCTCCTCTTCGGCGGCGGCCACGAGCTTGCCATCGCATACGAGCGAAGCGGCAGCGTCTCCCAAAGTGGTCAGACCAAGTATGTACATGATTCAGCTATCAGCTATCAGCTATCAGCTATCAGCTACAGAGCGGACGGCTGACAGCTGTTGTCAGCGCGAAGGCGCGGGCACATCTGTAATGCGTTCATCGCTTTTGCCCGCGCCGCGCGTCAAGGATTTCAGGATATTGTATACTCGCGGCGCTTGCACGGATGCAGAGTAGTCGGTCTCTACGGTCGCGCGCCCCGCCATACGGAGGTCTTCTCTGAGCTGCGCAGAGCGCAGAAGGAGCGAAAGCTTTTCGACCCATTCATCTTCCGTGTCGGCGATAAGGCCGTTTTCACCGTCGCGAATTATTTCGGAATTGACGCCCACCGGAGAGCACAGGGTCGGGATGCCGAGCGCCATGTATTGCAGGGCTTTCAGGCCGCATTTGCCCCGGCTCCAATCCTCGTCCGGCAGAGGCATCACGCCTATATCTATAGGGCGCAAGTCAGCCACTTCGGTTTCAGCCCGCCAGGGAATCGCTTCTACTTCCACCCCTTCGAGTTCGTAGCTTGCAGTCCCTATGACGCGGAGGCGAAATCTCTCACGTTCGGCCAGCCGCTTGAGCGCGCCGCGCAGGGTGTCGAGGTGCTGCACAGTGCTGTAGCTGCCGCTCCAGCCGATCACGGGTATATCGGATTTCGTCTTATGACTCTCGACAGTGTATTTCTCAGTGTCGATAGTCGTAGGCACAATCGTCACGTTCGGGTTTACCTTGCGCGCGTAGTCGGCCAGATAATCGTTGCCTGCGATCACATGCGCCGCCATGCGACATATAGCGCGCGTCTTGGCCGGAAATTTCAAATAGCTCAAATAACCGTTCGAAGGGCTTATGTAACGCACGAAGATGGCGTCGTCGAAGTCGAAGACCATGGGCGTGCCCGTCGCGTGAATCCATCTCTCGAAGAGGGCGGGTCCGAGAAGCGCCGCTTCACGAAAGACATAGACCGCATCGTAATCGCCGACCGAACGTAACGACATTGCGCGACGGGCGAAGGCGCGCGCGATCAACCCGATTTTGCGCGAAAAGTTGCCCGGCTCGTAAAGCAGCGAATGGAGGCGCTCGCATTCGAAGGATTCAAAATCGATCTCGACGCCCTGAGCGCGAAGAAGCGGCTCCCACTGTTCCATGCGGAACCGCTGACCGGGAGATGTGTCGTAATAAGAAGGAACCAGAGCCAGAATGCGCATGTACTAAATTCCTTTTATATCAGCCCTCAGCTATCAGCCCTCAGCTTTCAGCTATCAGCTTTCAGCTTTCAGCCGTCAGCTAATAATACTGATGATGGAAAGGTAGCTACTCAGCCGCGTCAGCGGCTGCTGAATTTAGCCGGGTCTTTCAGGGCACGGATCCGGGTCGAGCATATTTCGCGTCGCGCGAGCGACGGTTGAAATCAAACAACCTTCAATCGTCGCTCGCGCGACGAGGTAAATATCGGCCCGTTTTGCAGGCCATAAATGACTTGCCTAAATTCAATCGTCCCTACGGGACGAAGGGCTGAGTAATTACGACCGAAAACTGAGGACTGAATCATTTTTCAGTCTGACGGCTGACGGCTGACCCCTGACGGCTGATGGCTGACCCCTGACGGCTGATGGCTGATGGCTGATGGCTGATGGCTGACGGCTGACCCCTGACGCCTGGCGCGTTTCTTGAGGGCGCGCTGTTCGAGGCCGACCATTGCGAAGATGAGGAGCCAGGGGAGAAGCTGCGCCCTCTGCCTGAATATCAGGCCCACATTGCCGAACATCATGCTGTAGAGCAATCCCATGCCGAGGATGAAAAACAGGAGCGGTTGAATATCGCTGAATCGCTTTCGCACAGTGTGCCAGACCCCCGGCACGACTCCGACGAAAAAGAGCCACCACCACGCGAGCAATTCCGGCAGCGACATCACCATTCGCAGACTGCCGCCCCCCAACTGCCAGGGAAAGGGAGCAAGCATCAGGTGCGCCGCGCCCACTATGGTCGCAAGCCCAAGCCCTCCTGTGGTGCCCAGGTCGTATTGGTCCTCTACCCCTGAGCCGGATGCCTGCGCGATGTTATAACGGAACTTCTCAACGTACTCGATATCGAAGTTTTCGAACATCGCCTGATGGCGCACGAGTATCCCCGACATCACCACTACGGGGATGACGAGAGCCGCCACTCCTATGGCCGACCCGAACGATATCTTGCGCTTGCTGAAATCGGGCAATATGAGAGCCAGGGCGACCGCCGCCCCGATAATATAGGCTGCATAGAATCGAAAAGGCATCACGAGCACGATGGCCGACGCGCACAAGATCATATACTTTACGGAAAGCCCGTGAAGCTTCAATCTTATGCAGCCATAGAGGGCCACCGTTTCGAGAAGGATTACCACAGGCTCCTTGACGGTTTGCGCCGACCAGACTATCAGAGAAGGAAAGAAACAGGTCCACCATCCGACTCGCTCGGCGACCCAGGAAGAAAACAGGTCATGGGCTATGCGATAGGCGAAGACGACCGTCAGAGCGCCGAAGAAACAATTGAGCGCGGCGGCCACGAACCTGTCCGGCGTGTTCGTGAAATAGAATAACGTGCCGAGCAGATAATAGTAACCGCGATGGTTTCCCTCGAAGGCCCCCATCAACACCTGCGGCAAATCGAAAAGACTCAACCTCTCCCATTGCTGGTAGTAGATGACTCCGAAATACCAGCCCGATGAATCTTCGTCCCCGAGCACGCTGACCAGCCCGAACTGATAGATGATTATCGATAGAGCGAAGCGCACTGCGAAGCCGTAATAAAAGAGCTTCAATTGAAAGGGCCGGGTCTGGCGGTGGTTCCGCGTGGCCGAAACCAGAAAGTATCCGAGCACCCCAAACAGAATGAAAAATACGATCCCGGAAACGAGATCGGGATTATTGGAGTTCATAATAAATTCACTCGAAACCTGCCTGTGTTTAGCGTATGAAAGTTTCCATCCTCTCTGCCCCGTCAGGGGCAGTTGATTTTAGCCCAAGCGTCATCGCTGGGAAACCAAGCCCCTCGTTCGCCCTCGTCCCGTAGGGACGATTGAATTCAGCCGTCCCTACGGGACTTGGATTATGGGAATGACCGTTCCCCAGCAATGAATTGCTGGGCTATTTTCGGTCGTCCCTCCGGGACGAAATTCAAAGCCCAATCACGCCAAACACATACTGAAACCCTCCAAAGAGCATCACTCTATCGCAAGAATATTTTAATGGGTCTCTGATACTTTCCGAGGAGAAAGGCTATATATAGATGGCAAAAGCATGCCTCATACAATATTTAGTGCCACGAAGCTTTATTTCCCGGAAACCATCAAAGAGCCATATTAATCTATCGCGCTCGGTCGCCCGCTTTCGCTGACCGCGCCCGCGTCGGCGAGCAGCGATCTGTAGACCGCCTCGTAGCGCGCTATCGCTACGGACTTGAGCGAGACATTCGCCTCGGCCGCCGCCCGGCAGCGACTCTGAAGCCGCTCGCCTTCTCTCCAGAGAGCAGCCATCGCGTCCGCCGCTTCGAGATAACCGGAATCGTCGAGTCTCTCTATCACTGCGCCAAGACGGGCGCGCGCTATCAGGTTGCTGTAATCGCCTATGCCGTCTGTCACCACTACGGGCAATCCGCAGGCCAGGTACTCGCCTATTTTGACCGGCGAACTCCCTCGTTCACAAGGGACCGTGCGAATGAAAGCAAGCCCCGCGTCTGATGCCGATAGCCACTCAGGCATTTCCTGCCGACTCGAATGCCTTACATAATAGTCGCTCGCATCTACCAGGTGACGGCGGGCGATTCGATGAAAAATCTCCGGGTCGTCTCCGGTCAGGACGAGCAATCGCGCGCCCGCAAGAAAGGAATCTTTGATGCGCTCTCTTGCGACCTTGAAGAACTCGAACATCTCATCGGTCAGATAGCGCTCCCCGGTCTTCCCCGCGTAGACCAATAGCTTTTCGTCATTCAAGCCGAGCTCGCGCCGCCGCGCCTCTCGCGCTCGCTCGTTGAAATGAAAACCGTCGAGGTCCACGCAACAGGGTATCACTTCAATGGGCGCGCGCACTTGAAATTCGCCTATGAAATCATCGCGCAGCCGCTCGCTCAGGACCACTATGGAATCGGCCCGACGGCGCGACATCGCTTCCACACCTGCCGTCATCTTGAATGCGCGGCTCGTGCGCGACCAGTGACCGTTATCGGCGTACTCCTCAGAAAGCCGCGAATCGGCGTCGTACAAAAACTTGAGTCCGCACACGCGAGAGAGCGCAAGCGCCACGCTCGCAGGTATGCTTGCGCGCGAATGCACTATCCGAGGGCGGTGGCGAAGAACTACGAATGCGCCAACAAGTATCGCGCGCAGGCAATCGTAAGCCGTTGCGAGAATCGGAAACCGCTTATGATACTTCAGCGGATACCAGTATATGCCCTGGCCCTTGAGTTCGCGTCTCATTGCCGCCCTCTGCGCAGAGTTGAGCTTGTATTTAGGTTGCTCGAAAGTTATCAGCGCGAACCTGTGCCCCCGCGCCGCAAGCCCGCGAAGATATGCGAGGCTTTGCGTCTGACACAGAGGATCCTGCAAGCTCCAATAGCATATATACAGGGCGTCCGCTTTGCCGTCCCTTTTGTCGCGTGTCAATCTTTTGTCTCTATTGAAGACCACCTGCCGGAGCGTGAATTCCCGCCGGAGCGGGCGCGTTCCTTTTATAAAAAAGCCGCGCGATTCCGACCGACGCCATTATGCATAGAAGCGGGGCCGCGTGCGTGCGAAATCGCGAGTATCCGAGAGGCATTGCCGATGGAATCAAAGCGAAGAACATAGTCAATACAAACAACGCGCAGATGGGAAGCGGCATAATCCGGCTCCTGATCCCTCTGATGGTTCCTATCGCCGCCAGTACCCGGTATGAAAGGATTCGGAACATTTTGCGCTACGGTCGATGCGTTAAAAGCTTTCACAGTCAATATCATTGCTGGCTCTGAGCAATTAATTTTTGTATCACGCCCACGGTTTCTTCATCCGCAAATATGTTCTTTAATTCCTCCATAAATTTTTCTTCCGAATCTATTTCAATTTTCTTCACTTGTTCATCCGGAGTTCGGGCATCTAGAGGAAGCATGGTGATCGTAAGCGGATACCAATATGTAGCAAGGTGCTCCACTTCGAATAATGGATATTTATAAAAATCCAAAGCTGGTGCGATCAGGTAGAATGAGTGGTGTAAGAACCGCTGAAAGTCGGCGGTTCTCGTTTCCACTTGACCTTCAACAAGATTCCTGGTCTTCTGGCCCAGGAGGGAGGCTTGTTGTCTGAGAATCGCTACTGGGGATAGTTCTTTTGGAAGAGCCTGAATACTTTTCGGCCAGAGGTCTATATTCTTGGTTGGCATTTCTAACTCCTTCCGCTAACGATTTAGTTTGAATAGGACTGGCAAATGATCTGAAACGATGGATGCATTCGGCAATCCGCTTCTCGAAAGAAATGATCTTCGTCCATCCTCTGTGAGGATTCTCAATTCTTCGTTTCGGAATAAATTCAGCAAATCGGGTCGAATGAGAACTTGATCTATCATATGCCAGAAAAGTTCATCGTGGTTTGAACGACTGCCATAGTAAGTTCCAGGCGGGCCTTGAGTTGAATCACCGAAGAGCCCCCACATCGGATTATAAAAAAAAGGATAGTATCGCCCTTGAACTTTTCGCTGCTTCTTCAGGGCTATTTTGCGTGTCATAACAGAATGAAATGCTGCTGCCGCATATACTCCCACTTCAAAAGGATTCATATTAAGGTCGCCAACCAAAAGTGTTCTGGCATGACCTACCCTTGCTTCGACATCCCGAATGATTTGAGCAACTCTTGCGGCTTCAAATTTTTTGGTCTCTTGTGACGAGTGAAGACCATTGAGAGCGTGTACTGCAACAAGCAATATCTCCTGATACTTCGGTATGCTCAAGCGACAAATAATGAATTTGTTTTCTATGTGCTCATATGCCAGCGTTATTCTGGAATTTCTGGTGAATATTCGTATTCGCTCAGACTGACTTCTATTCAGGTAATAAAGAGCCTTGTTGCTGGAATTCAGGGCCGCCAGGATCGCCCCCGGTGCCTGGCACTCCGCGAGTATCAACACATCGACCTTATGTCTTTCCGCCAGGGTGCGAATAATCGCCCCGATCTGTTTATTATGGATGTTCCAGAATAGAAATGTCGTCATCAGAAGCACCAAACTCGCTATCTTTTAGTTTCGGTTGAATGTCATTGCGCTATCCATCTTTGATAATACCAAATGGATTTTGCTTCATCTATGGATTTCAAGAAAATGTTTTTGGGTAGGAGTACACATAAGTCTGCTCCCTGATTGGGACAGACACGCATGGAATGCCCCTATGATTCCAAAATCTTTTTTTAAGGTCTATCCCTGCTCTTCAATCCTTCACACCGACGCCTATTATGCTGAGACCGCTCCAGGGCCAGAGGCGGTCTATCCTTCGCGCAAGAGGCATCACCGTGTCTACGATCTTTAGTTGTACGCGGGAAAATTTCTTGCGGCGCAGCAGCCTGCCGTTCAGCCACCAGCCCGGAACCGAAAAGCGATTGAAGTCGAATATGCGTTCGACGCGAAAGCCCGCCAGTTCGAGCGACCGCTTCAAATGCTCCGAAGTGTAGCGTTCGCGGTGATCGAGCGCCCGATCGAGCGAACCGTATATCCCCGGATGATTGGGCACGAGGATTATCGCCCGCCCGCCTGTCTCTAATGACTCCCATAGAGACCTCAGCGCCGCCGCCTCGTCCGGCACGTGTTCGAGCACGTTGATCATAAGCGCCGTGTCGAATCGCTCTTCCAGTCCCTCGAAATCCTCCGGCTTGCCTGCGTCTATCTTCATCACCTTCAGGTAAGGCTTGCCGAATGAGTATGAATGCAGATAATGCAGGTAATTCGGGTTTATGTCGGAAGCGACATAGAATTCGCGCGGGATGAACTGGCTCGTCAAATTTCCTATGCCCGCGCCGATCTCCAGAACGCGGTCGCCTACGAAGGGGCGGAGCGTGTTGCCCATCCAGAGGTTGAATCGCCGCGCGCGTTCCAACTCGACCAGTATATGCGAGCCGTACTCGTCCGCCTCGTAGAGATCGTCTATGAGTCCGAAACGTATCATCGCCATCAATGCCAGCAGGCCGTCGCGCCCGCGAATCTTTTTGCCCTCTTCCTGTGTGCGCGGCAGGTAACGTATAGGCACCTCGAAGACGCGCGCCCGCCGCTTCGCAAGCTTGAAGACTATCTCGACCTCGAAGCGAAAGTCATTGCTTCTGAGCGGTATGGATTTCAGCAATGTAGTGTTGATGGCCTTGTAACAGGTTTCGATATCGGTCAGGTGAAGGTCGGTTATCCAGTTGCTCAGGGATGTGATCGTCTTGTTTATGATCGTGTGTCGGTGCATCAATGCGCGGCGGTAAGGCGCGGAGAGATACCGCGAGCCGAAGACCGCGTCCGCGCCCTCTCTTGCAAAAGGCACGAGCAGCGACGGGATGTCTTCGGGGTTATATTCGAGGTCCGCATCCTGGACTATACATATATCGCCTGTGGCGTGGGCGACTGCCGTGCGAATTGCCGCGCCTTTGCCCTGATTGCGCTCATGTCGGAGCAGAGTGATGCGCCGGTCTTCTGCGGCCAGGCGCTCAAGGATTTCCCATGTGCCGTCCGTGCTGAAATCGTCGACCACTATCATCTCGATTTCGCTTATCAGTTCGTGATCGAGCGCCAGCGCGCGGCGAAGACTCGGCTCGACGACATGGCGTTCGTTGTAGACCGGCACCAGCACGCTCAACCGGAACGAAGTCGCTATATCGCTTTTGTATTCCCGTATCTTATAGGGAATCGTGTCGGCAATTCGTAAATCCATCGAACGTCTCCTAACTGTAGTCAGTGGTCAGTTTTTCATCCTCGAGAGTAACAACTCAGCAGTTCTTTGTCCCGTCAGGGACGCTTGATAATAGCCCAGCAATTCATTGTTGGGAGCCAGCAGCCCGCCGGTCTCGAAGTGCCGCAGGCACGGCTGAGATCGGAGTTGGACGCTCGGTTCAGCCGTCCCTACGGGACTCGGGTTTGCTCACACACGCTCTTCCCAGCAATTTATTGCTGGGCTACTTTCAGGGTGTCCCTACGGGACGCGCGGAGGTTCAGCAGTTACCTTCGAGAACCAATGATCCAGCAAGCCCGCGAATGCCGCAAGGTCTATCCACAAAAGTATCACGCTCACTAACAGGTATGTGCGCGGGCCTGTGCGGCGCTCCAGCTTCAAAGACGGTTTCCTCGCCCTGATGCTGCGATGGGTTCTGACAGCAAGCCCCATCACGAGAAGCACAGCCCAGGCCCAGTGATGAACGACGGCCAGAACCAGGAACACCGCTCCCACGAGGTACATCCTCCCGACCGCCAGGTGCCATCGATTGCCAAGCCCCGCCTTCAGCGTGTGCAGCGAGTAAGTCCTGAATCGCCGAAAGACCGTCTTTAGATCGCCGGGGATGTCCCATCTCACAATCGCAGAGGGAGCATGCTTGATTATGAAGTCGCTCGCAGCGAGACGGTCGAAGAAGAGAAGGTCTTCGCAGGCTCGCAGGTCTTCGGGAAATCCGCCGAGCGCGTCCCACACGCGCTTTCGCATCAGGATAGAAGCCGTGCTCGGCCCTCTCAAATAGAGACCGTCTACGGATTGAGCGGGCGCGACAAAGGCCAGCGCCAGACACTCCTTGAAGAAAGACGTGAGAATCGGTTCGTAAGTCCCAAGCACGACATCGGCAGAGGGGGCTTCGCGCGCGAGACCGGCAAGCCAGTCTTTATCGACTATGGTTCCTGCATCGGTCATCGCAATCCATTCGCAGGTCGTCGCGCGGATGGCGAGGTTTCTTGCGCGGCCGGGCAATGCGTCGCGGTCTTCTACGAGGCGCACGGGGTGGCCCGCTTCGATGAACTCTCTTATTATGGCTTTCGTGTTATCTCGGGAGCCGCCGTCGGCTATGACTATCTCCGCGGGGGCGAGCCGTTGATTGATGAGCGACTCCGCGACCCGGCGTATGTTCGCCTCTTCGTCGCGCACAGGAATTATCAGGCTTATCGAAGCGCCTGAAAGAGTGTTCCCCGTCGTATTCTGCAAAAGATAGAGACTCTCGAAGGCTATGAAAGACTTCTTTTTTAGTAAGTGTTCAGAAAGGGATGAGATTTTTCACCACGGAGGCACGGAGTCACAGAAAAAATGCGGCTTTCTCTGTGGTCTCTGTGTCTCCGTGGTGAGTTTTTTTGCTTGTCTGAACACTCACTTTTTTTACCGCGATTCCATCGCTCTCCTGCCCCGCCTGGCGATAGCCCTGAAATCCTGCTTCACATCGAGGACGGTCTGGCGAATGAAAGCGAGCGGATTTATTTTCGACGCGCCATCTTTTCTCACCACACAATAGACGGCATCGGTGAACAACTCGTTCAGGACCGACACATAAGTGAATGGCCTTGCCCAGTCTTTCGACTGCTTGCGCAAGCGGACAAGATGCAATCCGTCGATATTTCTGAGAGCGCGTTTGAACCCCCGCAGGCTCAGACGGCTCAAATGATTCTCGAAGACGTTGAATACGCCGTCGGTCGAACTGCGATAAGCCGACCCGTCGGCGGACTCTTTCAACTCATAATCGGCCACGAGTTCGAGCGCCCCGCGAATCGCCTTTTTGGAGAAGAAGACGTGATGCCAGGGAACGCGCAGGTATTCGGTCATGTGCGAGCACTCGGTCGAGTAATATGGGACGAAGCTCAAAAAGGCGATGCCGCCGGGTTTGAGCACCCGCGCAATCTCCTTTATGACCTGTTCGGTGTGAAAGAAGTGATCGAAGCCGTCATCGCTTATAACGAGGTCGAAGGTCGAATCGGCGAACGGAAGCGCGTCCGCATCGGCTCCGGCGAATCCCGCAAGCCCCGGCAGTTTCGCGCTGTATGTTTTCGCTTCCTTGATTACGGAGACGTTTATATCCACACCGCAGACGAACTCAGGATTCTGCTTGCCGTACATGGAAAGTTTGCCGCCGTACCCGCAGGCGAGATCGAGAATCCGCTTCCCGCCAAAATCGGTGTAGCGAGAATAGAACTGCTCGTAGAGCTCGCGGCCGTTCTTCTCAAGCCACTGTTGATATGCCTCCGAATCGAAATAGAGCGGCCTGTCGGGTCTGTGAAAGAAGCGATTGATTCGGGCGAGCGCCCTGGCCGCAATCGAAGGCGGCGATTCCAAGATTTGCATTTGATGGTTTCGCTGCGTTTTATAAAGCGGAAAATTCTTCTACCTTTTCGCCAAGCAATGCGTTGACGATACGTTCGGCGGCCCGCCCATCGCCGTAAGGGTTGACGGCTTGTGCCATTTGCTCATACCTTCGCTCATCTTCCCATAGTTCCTGAAATGCGCTGACGATCCGATCCCTGTCCGTACCCACCAGACGAACGGTTCCAGCCGTAACAGCTTCCGGGCGCTCCGTCACTTCGCGCAAGACCAATACGGGCTTCCCCAGGCTGGGCGCTTCTTCTTGAATCCCTCCCGAATCGGTGAGCACCAGATACGATCTTTTTAAGAGTTGAACGAGGGAGTGATATCCCAGGGGAGGCAGCAACTTCACCTGAGACAATTCGGCCAATAACTTCCGAACCGGTATTTCAACATTCGGATTCGGATGTACGGGATATACGACGCAAATATCATCTCCGTAACGAAGACAGATTTCCCTGACGGCCTGACAGATATTTTCTATGCCTTCGCCAAAATTCTCGCGCCGGTGTGCTGTCAGGAGTATGAGCCTTACATTCGGGTTTTCAGGCAGAATGGCGTTGAGAGTCTCGTCTTCGAGCGGGAGTTCAGCCGCCCATTGCAGCGCATCAATCACCGGGTTTCCGGTAATTAGAATCGTTTCCGGGTTTACGCTTTCTCTAAGCAGATTTTGCCGTGCTGTTTCTGTCGGAGCGAAATGAATATCGGCAACAACTCCTGCGACACGCCGGTTGAGTTCCTCGGGGAAAGGCTGCCATTTGTCCCGAGTCCGCAACCCTGCTTCGACATGGCCGACTCTAGCTCTGGCGTAAAAAGCGGCTATGGCTGCTGCCATAGTGGTGGTCGTGTCTCCCTGAACCAGCACCCAATCCGGCCGTTCGTATTCCAGGATGGGTTCCAATCGAGAGAGGGCCATCGCTGCAACTTGCGTAGGGGTCTGATTATCAACCATCACGTCGAGGTCATGATGGGGGTTGATATCGAAGAGGCGCAATACCTGATCCATCATCTCTCTGTGTTGTGCGGTGACGGCGACCTTGCTGATGACCCGGCTCGAACGACTTTGCAGCAGCTTTATTACAGGAGCTATTTTGATGGCTTCAGGCCGAGTCCCTATTATCGAGAGCACTTTTATCACGCGGGCTTTGGCTTTCGCTCAACCGGCCGCTACAGTTCGAAGATATTCGAGCGTTTCGCCGGTTATGGCATCTATGTCGAACTTCTCGCGCACGAGCATCTGCCCGGCAGATGCCAGCGCGCGCGCCATCTCAGGGTTATCTGAAAGAAGGGCCAGGCAGTCGGCAAGCGCGGCGGCATTCCCCGGAGAGAAGCTGAGACCATTGACCCCGTTGACTACTATCTCGGCGCTGCCGCCGGTCTCTGTGCCTACGACGGTCAACCCGCATGCCATTGCCTCAAGCAAGGTGACGGGAAATCCTTCTTCCACTATGGAAGGAAATACGAGGACGTTGTGTCGGCTGTAGACCTCCGGCATGTCCTGACTCTGCACCATTCCCAAGAACTTCACATGCTCTTTGAGACCTTTTTCCTCGACCAGTCTGTGAAGTCCTTCTGAATACTCCCATGGGTAAGCAGAGATGCCCGCGATGTTGAGTGTTATGTCTTGCAGTCCTCTCCCGACCAGTTCGGCGATAGCCTCGATGACCGTATGCGCGCCTTTTTCCTCAACCAGCCGTCCGGCGAAGATCACCTTCAGCGTATCAGCAGCCACAGGCGCAACCCGGTAAAGGGCCGGATCGATTCCGTTATATATGACACGCGACTTGCCAAGCGGCAGCCCCGTCTCAGCGTGTTGCTTATGGCGAAAGCGGCTACAGAAAACTACATTGCTCAAATCGATGTCTGTCGTGCTTATGGGGCGCAGCCAGTTCGGATGGCGCAATTTAAAGGCTGTGCGAATCGCTTTCTTGGCGACCTCCCTCACGGGATTAGCGCCTTGCTTGAGCCAGGCGGCCTGATGGCGCTCGGCTTCCGTCAAATGCTTCGTCAACCACAAATCCTGGATGTTGTATACGATAGGCACGTTCAATTCCCGCAACGTAACATGTGTCGAAGGGAAGAGATGAAAAAGGCTCCAGGCGTAGATCACGTCGGGCTTCCACATCTTTGCCAACCGCTTGATCGTTCTGCTGTCGTGGACTTCCAAACGTGCCAGGGCGACCAGGCTCGATGAATCCTGGGGACGGTGCAATAGCCTGTGTATATGCCCCTCGACTCTCGTGCCGTTCAGCCCATAGTTGCTGGTCAGCACCATGATTTCATGTCCGTGCCGGCGCATCCGCTCGGCGACCGACTGGCATGCGATTTCGTACCCTCCCGTGTAATAGGGCGGATAGCGATCTGTTATGACGAGGATGCGCATAAAGTATATCCTGTCGGTTACTGCAAAATCTCCGCAAGCGGTGCCAGCACCTGCGCCCATTGAAATCGCGAGCGGATCAGTTCTTTGCAATTGCGAGATTTTCTCTCCCATATCGTTTGATCGCTCAATTGATGAATCGCCTCGACAAAGGCGGACGCATCGCAACTCCGAGCGACGACACCGCAATCGGCCTCTTCGATCAATGACGACCACTCGCCGGGAGGAACTATGAAAGGCAGCCCGCACGAAGCGTAGTCGAAGAGCTTTATCGGGCACCCTATCTGTCGCGGAAAGTCGCGCTCTGGTTCAAGACAGCCCGACTGGCCTGCAAAACCTATTTGCGCGCAGGCGCAAAAATCCAATGCGACATCCCTTCGCTTGCGCCCCCAATAAAGCAGGTCCACAAAATTTGCATTGACGTAATCAAACACCTCATTGCGCAGGCTTCCATCTCCGAGAAGCCAGAATCGGTAATCGGAGTTTGCAGCCATCTCCGCCGTCCGAACGAACTCCATGATACTTTCATAAGGCGCAAAGTTCCCCGCGTAGATCACCGTCAAAGGTTTTTCAAATCTCGCCTGCCTTTCGGTCAGATAAGAGCCGTTCGGAACCATGAGGATTCTTTCGCGCGGGACCGCGTATGTCTTCGCAACATAATCGGCCATGATGGGGCTGACGGCGATTACGTGATCGGCCGCCTCCATCACACGCTTCTCCCATCTCGCGCACCACGCCATCCATTCGTCGGAACCGCTCAATTTCGACTCCTCACGCATGACCCCATGCATGTCATACACGAAAGGCACGCCGCGCGATTCCTTCAACCGCAAGCAAACTATGCCTGCAAACAGGGTTTCCGCTTGAAGCATATTCACCCCGTGGAGGTCGTCCTTCAGCAATCGCACTCCCTGATCCGTGCTTCGTTCCCACTGTCGCGCTTCTATGCGCCAGTTTATCTCTTTCAAGAACGGGTGAGCGCGATCTATCGCCATTTTGCGCGCGAGGTGCTTCGCTCCAAGCGGCGACAGGATTTCGCGCACGATGTCAACATCGCCTCGCTCGTGAGTCAGAGCGAATTCTTTGTAAGCCATATCGTGCTCGTCGAAGAAGCGGCGTATGGCTTCGACGCGAACGAGGTCGCCCATCTGCCCGCGAAAATGAACGTATCCAATCACTTTGCCAGAGTCTCCTCGACTAAAGCGGCGGGGGAACCGCTCCGCGCCGCTAAACGCGACAAAAGTAAACTCGCGCCCGAGGCGGCGCTGACCATCAGAAAAGGCACGGCGGGCAGCCAGAAACGATATTCTATCCACATAGGAATATGCATCAGCAATGTGTATACCCACACGGCCGCGCACAACCTTGCAGTAGCAGAGCGTTTCACCGCGATCAGTCCCGCGAGGGCCAGCAAGAAAGGGATTATCGAAAACAGAATCAACAGAAGCGATTTTATGGCAAACAACAACCAGCTTCGCTCGGCGATCAATGCGCCGAAGGATTTGTTTATTCCCGTGAAAGAGTCAAAGCTCGTGAGGAACAGAAACGGGAAGCTGCGGATACGCGATTTCAGGTACTCGCCGGGACCGGCCTCGACGTTTCGCACCGCCTGCCCGAAACCGAAGCGATCCGCTTCGACCATCTGCCGGGGATTGCGAGAAGATACAAGCCGCCGTCCGTACTCGTCTTCCTGTGCGAAGCGTTGCCAGAGTTGCGTCTGGTCTCGCTGGTCCCAGTCCCACCGCGTTGGGATATAAAAGTTTGCGGCGCTGACACCTTGCACAAGGACGACCTGGCCCGCGAGTCGGCTGCAACGAACTGCCCACGGCGCGATCACGAGCGCAGCCATCAGGGGTATGGCCGCGCCATGAAGCCACCTGCGGGACTGGCTTCGCGTGAGTACCAGCACGCCCGGAAGAACCGCGAGCAGCGGCAATGCGAAGGGCCTGCAAAGAATTGCAAGCCCAAGCATCGCGCCCCCCGATGCGGTGAACCATAGACGGTCCTTTTGCGTTCCAAAGACCACGAAGCTTATTGCAGCCACGCATAATGCTGTAAACATCGATTCGGTAAGAAGCGATGCCGATGCCGCGATAGCGCCCGGATAGATTGCATATATCAAGGCCGTCGAGAACGCGAGCTTCACCGATACCATCATTCGAGCCAGTTTGAAAATCAGCGCCGCTACCGCAGCATCAAGCATTGCCTGTATAAGAGCCACCACCAGAGGCGAGAGCAATCCGAACCAGCCGAGCAGGGCGAGAAAAGCGGGATAGAGAGGCGGGCGGCGTATGGTCGGGGCGTATGGAGAAGCCGCGTCGAGGCTGAAGGCCCAGTGTTCCTGTATATTGGTCGCAATCTTCATGTAGCTTGCCGTATCGGGCGCTACGTGAGGCCCGCGCAAAAAGATATAGATAAGCCGCGCCGCAAGCGCCGACAGGAAGACCAGCATTAGAAGAGAGATTGCGCGGCTGCGAGCGTTTTCGTGAAACAGGTTGGTCAACATGGTTTTTTGGTTATATGAAGATTTTTATGCTCTGCGCGGCATGAATTAAACTTTTCATCAGAAGCTCGCAGGTGAGCGATTTTTTGGAGTGCGGCGGCAACGACGCCGCTTTCGCTTAGTGAAAGCGCAGGTTAAAGAACCTGACCAATTGCCTCTCCTGTTTGAGCCAAAGCGCCGCCAGCGGCGGCGCACTCCAAATATGACCTCATCTCATCATGAAAAAATTTCATTTGCCATCACACCCTATTGCCTGCTCGAACAGCCTGACCAGTTCCTTCGCGTTGGTCTTCAGATCGAAATGCTCTTCTACTTGTTTGCGCGCATTGCGTCCTAATGATTCCCTCAACTCCGCATCTTCTATAAGTCTCTGTATGGCATCCGCCAGCGCGGTTTCATCTTTTTCCGGCACGAGCAGACCCGACACTCCGTCTTCGATCAATTCGGGGATGCCCGATATGCGAGTCGAAACGACTGCCATGCCCATCGCCATCGCTTCCATAAGAACTACGGGGATGCCGTCAATGTGCTCGCCCTGTCCGCGCATGTCCGTGCATGCCAGAGCGAATATGTGCGACATGGCAACCATTCGCCGGACTTCTTCATTTTTAACCGCTCCCAATAAATCAACCCGGTCGGTCAAACCGAAACTCTCTATTTCTTTTTGCAAGTCTTCATGCAAAAATCCCCGGCCTGCGATTTTGCACTCGAAATCGATTCCTCGTTTGCTCAGTATATCGCAAGCGCGTATAAGATAAGCGTGCCCCTTCTTTGGAAACAAATCTCCAACTGACATTATGGAAATTCTCGACTGCCGGTCTTCACCTTTCGGCGCGGGCGCGAACTCGCTCGTATCAACTCCAAGATACCCAACCTGGATTTTAGAACCGTCTATCCCTGCATAATTCTCTTCGATGAATTGCTTGTTGAACTGCGAGATGGTGCGCATAAAGAGCGCACGGTCGGTCTTCCACACGAGCGACGGGTTCGGATTGAAGATGTCGTAAGCATGCGTCGTGAAGCTGTAATCTATGCCCGCGAGCCGGGCCGTCACATAAGCGAGCGTCGCGGTCCTTGTGCCGAAGGTCGCGTGCAGATGATCTATACCTTCGCGCCGGATTATGCGCGCGTAATATGCCGCAAGAACCATCATCCTGAGCGATTCGCCTTCGCCGAGCAGGAAGAATATCTGTCTTATGTAAGTCAGCGGTCGGCGAAAGAGGCATAAGAGATTTGCCGCCGCGACGCCCCTGTAGCTCGGCGGAAAATACAAACTCTCCCGGCGGAGCGATTCCTTCATAGGGTCCGTCTCAGGCTGCGGGCGAAAGGCATTGAATACGGTTATCCGAGCGCCGAGTTTGCGGAGTTCCATAATCTCCCGCACGATGAACGTGGAGAAGTCTTCCACGAAATAACCCAATTTCAACCCTGTTGCCGGACGCTCTTCCCACAGCGCCCCGTATGTCTCTTCGAAGGCGTCGGTTATTCTCTCAGGCTTGTAGCGTTCCACGTAACGCGCACGCCCGCGCCTGCCCATCTCTTCGCGCAGCGCAGGGTCATCGAGCAATCGCTTGAGCTTCGCTGCGAGTTCCTCGACATCGCCGACAGGAACCAGAAATCCCGTCACTCCGTCTTCCACGAAATCCGGGATGCCGCCGAAGTCCGAAGCCACTACGGGTTTGCCGTAGGACATAGATTCGGTTATAGGCATGCATTGCGACTCGGACGCGGAAGTGAGCACGAAGACATCGAGTTGCGCCATTACGTCTTCGAGCCTGTCAAACTCTCCTGTGAATGTCACACGGTCGCCGAGGCCGAGATCGCGGGCCATCGCTTTGAGTTGGTCTCTGAGCGGGCCGTCCCCTGCGATCACGAGTCCGGCATCATATCCTTCGTCGCTCAAGCGCTTGAGAGCCTGAAGAATATCGCTGTGGCGTTTGTGCGGGACGAGCCGCCCGATGGCCCCGAAGTGTACTCTCCGGCCGTTCCTCAGCGCGGCAGCCCACTTATCGCCGGGGTCTCGGATCATAAATGGAATCGTTACGATCTTTCCTTCATACCCGTAAACCCGCCGCACGCTCTCCTCCACAGAGCGCGAGCAACAGATCAATCTCCGCGCGCGATTGACGCTCTCGACAGTTGGTTCCAGGTGCCAGGTCTCGACGTATTGCTCATCGGCCTCGCCCATCTCGTGATATATGGCCGCCGCCCCGTTCGCTTCGGCCCACTCAAGAAGCATAGGGGCGAGCGCCGCCGGTCCCCATATTTGAAGCGCCACTCTTCTGTTCTTTCGGGCGCAACGCGCGAGCCGCCTGTGAATATAGTTTCGTTCGAGTCGCGCAACTCGCGTCATAAATATAGAGCTTGCAGCTTGCCAGGAATCTTTCAACGAACGTCGGCGCAAAATCATGTACGGGAGGGTCAGCAAAATCGCAGTCGCCGTGCAGCCGATCTTTACGATCAGGAAGTCTTCGAAGCGCGGCAGCACATGAATCGGGATTCCCAGTCGCGCAAGCCACCCGGCGTAGCGATGACCGGGATTAAAAGGCGGACGGGTCAGGAATTCTATGTCGTACCCGCGCGAGGCCAGTTCTTGCGCGAGAAGCGACATCGCATGCTGGCCGCCTCCTGTCGAAGTGAGCACCGCTGTGTAGAAAAGGACGAGTGGTTTCATTCTTTAAAGCCCGATGCCAGCAGAGCGTCAACAAAAAACTTCGCGGCCCAGTTCGGATACCTGAAAGGGTCGTACCCGCCCCAAACGGGGTGCGATCCCTTTATGCCGCCGCTTATGCCATCGCTTGTATTCTCGGAATCTGTAGTTGCTGCTATCGGTGAATGGCGCTGCGTGCGTTTTACGAAAGATAAAATCTTTTCGGCGAGCCGCGTGTACTCTCGCTCTCCCGATGCCTCGCTCAATCGAAACCACACGAGCGCGATCTGACAGGAGCCTGTCAAACAGTTCCACGAAACCTGCGGCCGCCATTCCGTGTCGAACCGTCCGCTTAAAAACCCGTTGTCGGCTACCGCTCGCTTCAGATGCCCGGACGCTCGCGCGACGGCCGAGAAATATCGCTCGTCGTTCAAACTCTGCGCGGCGTCGAGCAGACCTTCGAGCGTATAGCCTATCGTGTGAGTCAGCGGACGCCGGTTATCGGTCAGACAGTTGTTGGCGAACCATCCCGTGTCGCTCTGCTCTGAGAGCGCCCAGTCGAAGTTTTTGACGGCCGCATTTTTAAAACCTGCATCGTCGAGCAAGAAGCCCGCTTCGAGCAGCGCCGCCGCGCTCCTCACATTGTAAGTGGCGGGCGTCTGCAAGGTCAGCGGAGAAAGGCCCTTTCGCCAACAACCGTCATCGTCCTGTACCGATACCATCCACCGGGCGGCGCGGACGAGGCGCTCTTTCAAGGTCTCGTCCTGAAACTCCCTGTAGGCATGACACCAACCTTGCAGCACCTGACCCGTGTTGAAGACCGTAGGCACAGCCTCCCTTCCGATAGTGCCGCCGGGAATCGCGCCGCACTCCATCTGTGTGGTCGTGAGCCACTCGGCCATCCTTTCGGCCCGCTTGCGCAGGGCTTCCGCTTTCTCGCTTCGCGCCTGCGATTCACACACGCGGGCGTATCTCAAAAAGGTCGGTATTATGTAGCCAGTCGTTTCGGGATAAGGCGGCAGCCAGCCTTCTCTCAAATCGAATCCGTAAGAGACGCCTCCTCCGCCGCCAGCATCCTGAGCGCGGCACAGCCAGCCTACGGCTTCCTCCAAATAGAGGTTCGAATCATAGCCATTCTCAGGGAGGCGTAAATCCTTGAGGCTCGCCCGGCGAGTCGCGCCTGTGGAAATGATCTGCCTCAAAGTGTAAAGAGCGGGGCGAAGTTTCAGCATGTTTGTTCTAATGACCTTGATTCTCAGACAGGAAAAAACTCAAATCCCATTTCAATCGTCACTCTGCGGGCGCGCGGGATTTTTTCGCCACTATGAAGAGACCCTGCCCGCTGCCTGAATACCGCTCGTCGCAGACCGTTACCCAGTTCAACAGGGGGCAGAATGCGAACGCAGCTTTCGGATGAATCGCCGACAGGAGATAGAAGACTTCCTTCGCCACTATGGCCGGACCTTTGATGATCCGGCGAAGTTGTTCGATTTCAAAACCGCTCTCCTCAAGCATCGCTCGCGCTTCCGATTCCGTGAATGCGCCTCGCGCTTCGCCGAAATCCGGCAACCGTTTTCGCGCGAACCTGAACCTCATCAAAAAACCGGGCGTGCCCGCGAGCGGAAGTTGCAGGATGAGTCGGCCTCCGTCGGCAAGCGCGTCATGGAATTTTTCGAGTGCGCCGGGCACGTCTCGAATGAATTGAAGCACTGCCATGCAGGCGATAATATCGTATCGGCCCGCGAGACCGTCACTTTCAAGGTCGAGGGCCTGATAGCGGACGTTCCCAAGCCCGTTTTGCTCGGCCAGTCGCGCCCCAAAGCTTATGCCCGCATCGTCGCGGTCTATGCCGAGCATGGAGCAATCGGGATGATTCGA
>JAKEHD010000554.1 GCA_022615215.1 Blastocatellia bacterium | reverse complement strand
GTGGTCGCGTAATCGCGTGGTCGCGTAATCGCGTGGTCGCGTAATCGCGTGGTCGCGTACTCGCTGCTGGACAACTGACAAAGGACAAATTGTAAGATGTTCAAGAAAATCCTCATAGCCAATCGCGGCGAGATCGCCACACGGATAATCTGGGCATGCAAGGAACTGGGCATCCGCACGGTCGCCGTCTATTCCGAGGCCGACCGCGACTCGCTGCACGTGCGCTTCGCAGACGAAGCATTTTGCATAGGCCCGCCTCCCTCGTCGAAGAGCTATCTGAACATCCCCCAGGTCATATCGGCCGCAGAGGTCGCAAACGTCGATGCCATACATCCCGGCTACGGGTTCCTCGCTGAAAACGCTTATTTCGCTGAAGTGTGCGAGGCATGCAATATAACCTTCATAGGGCCGACGCCTGCCACCATACGCTTGATGGGCGACAAGGCTCAGGCGCGCGCCTCTATGAAAGCCGCAGGCATGCCTATCACTCCGGGGTTTGACGGAGTTATTGAAGACTCCGAAGAGGCCGCGCGCATAGCCGACCGGATAGGCTACCCCGTGATAATAAAAGCATCGGCGGGCGGGGGAGGGCGCGGCATGCGCGTAGTGAGAAACAGGGATGAATTGCTCACTTCGCTTCCAGCCGCCCAGCACGAGGCCCGGCTCGCATTCGACAATCCGGCCGTCTACATAGAGAAATACATAGAGACGGCGCGGCACATAGAGATTCAGGTGCTGGCCGACCATCACGGCAACGTAGTGCATCTGGGCGAACGCGAATGCTCGATTCAGCGGCGTCACCAGAAACTCATAGAGGAGACCCCTTCGCCCGCGCTCACGCCCAAGCTGCGCCAGCGTATGGGGGATGTGGCCGTCCAGGCTTGCCGCGAGATAGGCTATACCAACGCGGGCACCATGGAGTTTTTGCTCGACGAAGAGAAGAACTTCTACTTTATGGAGATGAACACGCGCATACAGGTCGAACACCCTGTCACAGAGATGGTCACGAACACAGACCTCGTGCGCGAGCAGATACTCATTGCAGCAGGCGAGCGATTGGAATTCGATCAGGACGATATAGTATTCAGCGGCCATTCCATAGAATGCCGCATCAACGCCGAATCGCCCAAAACTTTCGCGCCGTCGCCCGGAAGGATAACCACTTTCAATATTCCTGGCGGGCCGGGCGTGCGAGTCGAGACGGCGGTCTATGCCGACTGGTTCGTGCCGCCGCATTATGATTCACTGGTCGCAAAGTTGATCGTGCATCACCGCACGCGCGATATGGCCATCGCTCGAATGCAACGGGCGCTTGAGGCCATGATAATAGAAGGTATCGAGACCTCTGTGCCTCTTCACCAACAGATACTCGCAGACCCCGATTTCATCGCGGGCAACCTCTCGACGAAATTTATGGATAGATTTATCAAGAACAAATCGGCGGGCACACAGAAGGCAGGATAAGGGCGAAGAAAGAAATCTTTATGCGAGAGATGTGTAATGGATGGTAGCTCCATTGCTAGAATTGCTTCCAAAAATCTATCCGATCACCGATGTGCGAATCAGCCGTCTGTCTCACGCCGCGCAGGTCGAACGCTTGGTCGCAGGTGGAGCCGAGTTTGTACAGTTGCGCGATAAGACGGCTTCTGCGCGCAGCTTTTATGAAGCAGCACTCGAAGCCGTGCAAATCGCCCGGCGCGCGGGCGTCCGAATCATAATCAATGACCGGGTTGATATTGCCTTAGCCGTAGGCGCGGACGGGGTTCACCTCGGCCAGACGGATCTTCCGCCTGAGAAGGCTCGCGTGTTGCTCGGTGAAGGCCGTATCATAGGGTTTTCGACTCATAGCTTTGAGCAGGCGATGGCGGCCGATTCCCTGCCGGTCGATTATATTGCAGTCGGTCCCATCTTTCAGACCTCGACAAAAGAGAACCCCGATGATGTCGTATGTCTCGAAATGATCGAACGGATCAAACGCTGCGTGTCGAAACCCGTGGTCGCTATTGGCGGCATAACTTACGAGAGGGCGCGGGCGGTAGCCGATGCCGGGGCCGATAGCCTTGCCATTATCTCAGGCATCGTGGCGGCCGATGATATTGCCGGGCGAATGCGCGACTTGCTGAATCTGTTTGACTGAGCGCAGAATCTTTCTGCGCTTGTAGCCGTTCAACTGCAACCGGATGTCGCCGCCTCGCATTCATCTCCCTCGACTGTCCAAGACGGGATGATTCTTTCCGCAGCGGAAGACTTTGACAGAACAGGTGACAATTCAATAGCGCACGGCTTATAATAGCACGCGGTTAGGCAAGGCTTTTAACTGCTCGGCGACGAACCGGGCAAAAAACAGGACGAGCGCTCGTTTTGGCCTTCCAAGCATAAGGTCGCACGTTCGAGTCGTGCCGGGCGCTCCGTAATCTCTTGATGATCCTATCGACCGTGGGAATGCTCCTTTCTTGTTTTTGACATACAAAATAGCGGGCGACAACGCCATTACAATTATCAGGGATATAATCTGCACGACGTGAACGAGGCGCAAAGAACACGGACTGAATGGGTATTGACGGGGGAGGCGTTCGATCTGTTCCTCTCCTGCCTCGATGCCGACGCCGAACAGGTCGGTGAAAAATATGAAGCAATCCGTCGCAAGCTTATAAAATATTTTGACTGGCGCGGCGCACATTTCCCCGAAGAATGCGCCGACGAAACGATCAATCGCGTCATCCGCAAGTTGGAATCCGGCGAGACGATTCGCGACATTCCCACTTACTGTTACGGCATCGCCAGGCTCGTCTTTCTCGAAACGCTCAAAAAGCCGGACAATCGCCGAACCAGTCTCGACGAGTTGATCCCCGTCGCTGCGCCGCAGCCCTTTCAGGAAGAAGAGAGCGCCGAGCTGGAGTGTTTCGAACGATGCTTGAGCGAACTGCCCGAAGAGAGTCGTCAGTTGATCCTGCAATACTACCAGGACGAACGGCGCGAGAAGATCAATAACCGACAGGCTATGGCCGACCGACTGGGCATCCCGCTCAATGCGCTGCGAAGCCGCGTTCAGCGGATAAGAGACAAACTGGAGCGATGCGCGGCAAACTGCCTCGGCAAACCTCTGTCGCCGAGGGATGGAAAATGACCGGCTCGACCGACATGTATTCGGAGGCTTTGCCAGTATTGGTTGGAACGTTGCTTGGAGTCGCTCAACCCCAGTAAGAGATTGAAAGCGCTGAAAAGATATGAAACCTCATACTCAGGAAGACCTGATGCGCTGTTATCTGCTCGGCGATCTGCCGGAATCGGAAGCGATTTCTCTGGAACAGAAATTCTTTGCCGACGACGAGACGTTCGAGCAGATGTGGGAGACTGAAAACAATCTGGTCGACGGCTATGTTCGTGGCAGGCTCTCGCCTGAAGATCGAGAAAGATTCGAACGCCACTACCTGGCATCTCCGGTTCATCGTCAGCGCGTCGCGGTCGCAAGGAACCTCATCGAGAAGGCCGATCCCTCAATAGCGCCGGCAGCGGCGGTGACAGAGCCGAAGGTTTCATTGCGTGAGAGACTATCGGCGATGTTTGGCCTTTCGCCCGCGACCTGGCGGTTCGCCCTGACCGCAGCTACGCTTTTGCTTGCGGCCGTAAGCCTCTGGCTCTTCCTTGACCGGGCGCGGTTGCACGATGAACTTGCGCAACTGAAAGCCGAAAACGAAGCGAGCCGGGGCCGCGAACAGGCTATGACCGATCAGATAGCCGCCGCGCAAGGGGAGAGAGAAGAACTCGCGTCCGAACTCGAACGGCTGCGCGCCGAGCGAGACGCCCTCACGCAACCGACCGAGCAGCCGGGGCAAACTTCGCGCTCCCGGATATTCTCTTTTCTGCTTTCACCCATGCTCATACGCAGCGGCGGCGATCCGCAAACATTGACAATCCCGCCGGGGACCGATGTGGTCCGTTTGCAGATTAAGGCGGAGCGCGATGACACGCGCCGTTTTCAAGTCAGCGTGCGCACGGTCGAGGGCCGACAGGTCTGGGAACAGCAAAGAATCAAACCTCAGATCGATGATGCCAGGAGCGTCGTCATCAATGTCCGAATTCCCGTCGGCAAACTGGCGATGGGCGATTACATCCTAACGCTTTCGGCTACGGGCACGACGGGCGAGACGGAAGAAGTCAATCGCTACTTTTTCAGAGTGATCGCCGGGCGTTCGAGCGAATTAAAGCGATAAAATCGGAATTGACTTTGAGGTAAGCGCCCGGAGCTTCCCTACTGCTCAAGGAAGGTTCGTGATCAATATGGCATCGCCTTGCTGTCTGCCGCGTGAGACGGCCAGATTTTTCCCGTCGCGCGACCAGGCGAAGTTGAAGATGCGGTCGGGGAATTCAGCCACTTTTTGCGGCTCGCCGCCGTCGAGTGGTTGTCGCCACAGGCTGGAAGATTTGAATGTTCCGGCAGCGTAATAAAACGCGGCAGAATCGACTGACCATTGAATTATCGGGCGACGCATCGGTAAATCGAACAGCCTGGGCCTGGTGCTGCCATCGGTCGGCAGCACTCCGATTTGCACTGTGGAGCCTTCGCTTCCGGCTTCCGCCTGAACCGAGACGTGGCGATAAGCCAGCCACCTGCCGTCAGGCGAGATTGAGATGCTCCCCTCTGTCGAAGCATCGGTCAGACGCGAGACCGGAACAGGGGTTCCGCCTTCGATGGAAACTTTCCAGATCGCCGCCGAACCGGCTCCGATCTTGATGAAGAAGACTTCCTTGCCATCGGGCGACAATGCCGCCGATTGCGCGCCCTCTCTTCGTTCTTCGCCGAAGGTCAATTGTTTTTGATTGCGCCCGTCAATGTCCATTCGCCATATTTGCGTCGTGCCGGTGCGATTCGAGGTGAAAACGATATAGCGTCCGTCGCGCGAGACCGCCGGGTCCGTGTTGTCCTGTCCGGCGTCAGCGGTCAATCGAACGCGGTCGCTGCCGTCCGGGTTCATTGAGTAAAGGTCTGTGTTGCGCCCCGCGAAACTGCTGAAAACTATCTCGCCATCTGGCGTCCAGGCGAGTCCGGCGTAGCCGTCGAAGATGCGTTCGCCGAAAGTCAGTTGCCTGGCTCTCTTCAGATCGCCGTCCGTCAGGAGCCACAAATGCAAAATAAATTTCTGTTGCCGCATGACCAGCATGCGCCCGTCAGCCGAAAGACTGAGCCAGAAATAACCTTCGAGGTCGTTGGTCAGGCGATGAGATTTACCGTCAGGATAAGCGATCATCCACAGTTGTGAATATGGCTCGTCTGTTGCTCGCGCCGTGACGTATAAATGCTTGCCGTCGGCCGTCCACAAAGCGCGTATCCAGCCGCGCCAGCTCCGAGTATTCAACTCCGTTTCTTGCCCTGTAGCAACGTCAACCGTCAGCAGCCTGGAAGGGGATTGTTGTTGTAATCCGCCTGCAACGACGAGTTTTGCTCCGTCAGGCGACCAGGCGGGAGCGCTCCCTCTATAATCCATCGGTGCATTTCGCGCGCTCAACTCACGTTCGCCGCTGCCGTCAGTGTTTGACAGAATCAGCAGGTGCGCGTTGCGCCCTGTGTCGCGGCGAATGAATGCGAATTGTTTGCCATCGGGCGAGACGCTGAAATCGCTCCAGACATTATCTGCGACTATTTTCAGCGCGCTGCCGAAAGCCGGCGTTTGATATATGGCTCCGGGATCTGCTTCCTCGCGGAAAAATAAGTATTTGCCGTCGGGCGAGAATGCTAACGACCGATAGCCCTTGCGCGACGGCGGCAAGGTTTGAACGGCGCTGCCGGTCGCAATCTGTTTGACCCACACGCTTCCTCCTTGCTCTTCGAGCCGCACATAAGCCAATAATTCGCCATTGGGCGAGATGGTCGGGTAAACGACATCGCCGCTGTCTGTCAATCTTTGAAAACGGAGTTGTTCGATCGGCGCAGTTTTCGCTTCTCCCTTTTCAGCGCGTCGAAGGATGAATTGATAAATGCCGAAGCCGAGCGCGGACAAAATCAAAACTCCCAGGCCGGCCCATAGCGCATAAGGCAAAGCCGGGTGCGGGCGAGCGCGCGCGGACGGAGGCGCGAGTTGTGTTTGAATCGCTCGGAATGCTTGCGAATCGCCTGTTGAAAGGGGAAACGAGGGGGAAGCGAAATCGTTTTCGAGAGATTCAACACTTGAGTTTGTCGTGACACGTTTAAGAGCGACTTCTTCAGTTCGTTTTGCGCTTTCGTTTGAGAATTCGCCCGACACCTTGACGGGAGTTGCGAAACGATAGCCTCTGCGCGGGACCGTTTCAATGTACTGCCTGCCCTGTTCGTCAACGCCAAGCGTGCGCCGCAGCGTGTATATGTTTTGCGACAGGTTGCTCTCTTCGACGAAAGCATCCGCCCAGACCGCTTCCATCAATTCCGACTTCGAGACGACGAGACCTTCCTTTTCGACCAACACGAGGAGCGTGTCAAAGACCTTCGGCGGCAACACGAGCATCTCTTCGCCGTGCCATAACACGCGCTCCGCAGCGTCCAGACGAAACGCGCCAAATTCATATAACTTCTTGGGAAACTGCGACATAGAGCACTTGAGAATTACTTGAAAACTAATTGAAGGCTTTCTTGAAGACTTTTCCAGCCTCCTTCGTTTAGCTTGTCCGTGACTCAATCAATTCGCTGCATACGGATTTTTCTACGCAGCGAAGGAGACCACGAATTCGCGCGTGTTGTGTGAGGAATGATATGGGGCAGCGTCTGGTCATTTCAGTTTTTCTCGGCTTGCTGGCCTTGACCGTCGGTTGCGGCAAAGATCAAAGCCTCGTTGATTCAAAGCCTGCCGAACCGTCGGGCGATTACGATGTGGCCTCTCCGAGCAAAGAAATCATAGCGCAGAACGTGCTCGCCGTCCAACTCGCCGCCCGTCACGAGTTTGAATCCAGGACTACTTTTGCGCCGACCGAACCGATTCAGGCCAGCCTATATTTGACCGACTCATCCCACATCGAGCCGCGCCGCATCTCTGCTCTCCTCGTAAGCGATGAAGCGGTGGTTGAAGAGCAGAGCATCACCATTGGCGCAGACGAAAAGCGACAGGAGTTTGATTTTCGCTTCGCCAAAACGCCCCGCCCTTTGGGGATTTATCGGATCAGGTTTGTCGAAATCGCGCGCTCAAACGGGAAGCCCGTGTTGTTAGCGCAGCTTTTTCTTAATGTTGAATGAAAAATTGAATGAGAAGTGGGGAAAAAAATGGCTGATATTGCAGGCGCTATCAAGCCAGCAGACTCAATCACCAAAACCGGGTTATCAGGCAGTAACTCCGCCTCCGCGGCCGGAGTTTGCAATTGATTCGGCCCGAAAGGAGTATTGATATGGCACAGCCGACCTTATCGTTTGTACGAAGAGCCACTCTCTATATTCTTCTGTTGATTGCCGCATTCACCTGCGGCAAAGGCGAATCCTCTGCATTTCGACATCAACAAGAAACCCGTGAGCCGATAACGCTTGCGCTCGGCACGTCTGTTGAACGGGAAATCGCGAGCGGGCAAACCGATGTCTATCAGATTCGATTGGAAGCCGGACTATTGTTTGAGGCGACGGTCGAACAAAGAGGGGTGAATATCGCCGTAAAGGTGACGGATGACGCCGGGAAGTTGATGTTTGAAGAAGACCGAGTATTTGGGATTTATGAGGGCGCGGAGCCGATCTTTCTGATCGCCGAAACGACCGGCGTTTACCGGTTGCATGTCGCCCCTGTAGAAGCGAGCGACGCGAGCGGGCGGTATGTGATCAAGGCCGAAGAGCCGCGCTCTGCCACGCAAGCGGATCATCTGCGCGCGCGCGCGGAGGCGCTCTTTCGTGAAGGCCTCCTCTTATCCAATCGCATTCGACCGACACGAGACCGTAGCGAAGCGCCGAAGGCGGTGGCGAAATTGGAAGAGGCGCTCGCCCTCTGGCAGGCGCTCGATAACAAACTGAGAGCGCGCGAGGTGCTCTGCCGTATTGGAGCGATATACCTGCCGCTCGACGAAATCCTCCCCGCGCAAACGGCTTACGAACGAGCGCTCGGATTGATCGAAAGCAACGAAGGGTTTACTGCCTTCGACCTCAACAATCTGGGCTTTCTCTACAACCGGCTGGGCGAGCTACAGAAGGCGCTGCGCTATTATCAGCAGGCGCTTCCCTTGAGGCGTTTGAATCGAGACCGGTGGAGCGAAGGCGTTACGCTCGATAACATCGGACAGGTCTATCGCAAGCAGGGAGAACTCTATCTGGCATTGGAGTGCCACCTCGAAGCATTACGGATATTCCGCGAACTCAAAAAACGTCGGAGTGAAGCCATCGCCTTAAGCAATATCGCCAATGTCAAACACAAACTCGGCGAAACCGACAAAGCCATCGAATACGCGCGACTCTCACTTGACGCCGCACGAGAGGTGGACGATAAGCGACAAATGGGGATCAAGCTGCATAACATCGGCACGTATTACCTCGCGTGGGAAAAGCCCCGCGAAGCGATGGACTATCTCAATCAGGCTCTCGCAGTAGACCGGGCCGCCGGTAATGCCTTCAATGAAGCGCACGATCTGGCCACGCTCGGCAGAATCCATACTGCTTTGGATGAGCCTTACAAGGCGCTCGATTTTTTCGACCGGGCCATGTCGCTGCATCGAAAAATCGGTAATCGCTTCGGCATTGCCCAGACTTTGATCGGACTGGGATTGGCGAACGACAAGATCGGCGACCTGCCTAAGGCGATTGCCGCCTACGAGGAAGCTCTGACCTTCTATCGCCTGTTCGGGGAGCCCGACTCCGAATCGGAGACGCTCAACTTGCTTGCCGGGATAAATAGAAAACAGGGCAATTGGGCGGTCGCGCGCCAACAACTTGAAGAGGCCATCGAACTAGCCGAATCGGTTCGGGCCAGAGCGAAGAGTCAACAATCGCGTTCGAGTTATCTGGCGAAGAAACAGGCGATCTATGACAGATATACCGATTTGCTCATGGATATGCACAAGCTGGAGCCCGGACGCGGATACGAGGTGGTTGCCTTGCAAAACAGCGAGCGGGCGCGGGCGCGCAGCCTGCTGGAGTTGTTGGCGGAGGCGCGAGCCGATATTCGTCAAGGAGCCGACCCCGCGTTGCTGGCGGCTGAAAAGAGTGTTCGCCAGCAACTCAGTCTAAAGGGGCAGGAACAGACCCGGCTTTTCAGCCAGCCCGCGAACGAGGCAAAGGCGGCCGCACTCGCTGAAGATATTGAAAATCTGACAGCGCAGTTGCAACACGTCGAAGCCCGGATTCGCGTTTCCAGCCCGCGCTATGCCGCTCTAACGCAACCGCAGCCTCTCACCGCTTCACAGGTTCAACAGCTACTCGATGACGACACTGTCCTGCTCGAATTCGCGCTCGGCGAAAAGCAGAGCTGGTTGTGGGCGGTGACCGGAACCAACATCTCTGCGCATAAGCTTCCTTCGCGTCGGGAGATCGAGCAAGCTTCGCGCAGAGTCTACGAACTGCTGACCGCGCGACAGCCGAAAAAAGGCGAGAGCGAAGCCCGTTGGCAGGCGCGCATCGCCGAAGCCGACCGAAAACTCCCGCAAGAAGCGGGGGCACTCAGCCGGATGTTGCTCGGTTCGATTTCCACTAATCTCGATCAGGAATGGAGAGGCAAACGCCTGGCGATCATCGCATCGGGCGCGCTCGAATATTTGCCTTTCGGCGTATTGACTCTGCCCGGAGAGGAAAGCGGTTCGCAGCCCTTGATCGCTTTGCACGAGATAGTCAATCTTCCGTCGGCATCCGTTTTGTCCGTCATTCGTCAGGAAGGGGCCGAGCGTCAGGTCGCTACCAAAACGGTCGCCGTTCTGGCCGACCCTGTCTTTGAAGCTGACGATCCGCGTGTAGTTCTGGCGAGAAAGCGTAAAGGCGCTGGCCCTGAAATGGTGATACACACCAGATCGGCCGGCGTGAATAAATCGGCGGTTTCAGATCTGGCGCGGGCCATGAGAAGCATGGGCAAAAGTGGTGATCGCGGCGGCCTTTCTCGCCTGCCCTTCTCGCGCGAAGAGGCCGACGCGATTGCTTCGCTCGTTCCAGCCGACTTGCTTCTGAAAGCGACCGATTTCCAGGCCAGTCACGCGAAAGCCGTGAGCGGTGAACTGAGCGATTATCGCATCGTTCATTTCGCCACGCACGGCCTGCTCAACAGCGAACACCCGGAGCTATCGGGGTTGGTGCTTTCGCTCATTGACGAGAACGGAAAATCTCAGGACGGCTTTCTGCGAATGCACGAAATCTACAACCTGCGAATACCGGCTGAGGTCGTCGTGTTGAGCGCCTGTCAGACGGGGCTGGGCAAAGAGTTTAGAGGAGAAGGGCTGGTCGGACTCACGCGCGGATTTATGTACGCCGGAGCGCAGCGCGTCGTGGCGAGCCTGTGGCAGGTGGACGATCTCGCGACCGCGGAATTGATGAAGCGTTTCTATCGCGGAATGTTGAGAGATGGGATGCGTCCGGCGGCGGCGTTGCGCGCAGCGCAGATCGAACTGATGAAAGAGAAACGCTGGTCGTCGCCTTATTTCTGGGCGGCATTCGTGATGCAGGGCGAATGGAAATAAGCGGAGGAGCGGAGGAGCAGGGGAGAACGAAGTTCAGGAAGCCCGTACTCTTTCGCATTGGAGATTTCGGGATAATGCCGTTCATAAACGTCCGGCTTGGGTTGGAGAAATTGAAAACGACAAGAGTCACAAGATTGACAGGATTCGTGGATGAGCGATGTTCATGGCTATTTATTCAATCCTGTCAATCTTGTTGTCCTGTCTATACCGGAATAAATTTGCCGGGAGACGTAGACGCCTTTCCGTCAACTATCCGGGAGTTGCCTCGGTGGTCCCGACATCGCTGCCTGTTATACTCTGCGCGGCATGGATTGAAACTTTTCATCAAGCTCACCGCCAGGCGATTTTATTTGGAGTGCGGCGGCCCGGACGCCGCTTTTCATTCGTG
>JAKEHD010000553.1 GCA_022615215.1 Blastocatellia bacterium | reverse complement strand
TCGGCGTCAGCCGCATGGAGTCTCAGTTTTTGCCTTCAATTAGGTTAAAACTGAAACTCCATATCGCTAAAGCGAATGGTATCTTGAGAGGTTGGATTTGGAGTTGTTAGGTCAAAATTGAGCCACCATGCGGCTGAAGCCGATGGTATCCTAAGAGACCGATTTTTGGGAACCGCACCCTCGACGTACTCCGGCTCTGTGGCCGCTCGCGGGAAGAGCGTTATTCATTACCGGGAGAGTCGCTTTATCATTATGGGTCGGATGGCTATTTGCTGCGAGGCGGAGGAATGGAATGGGGCGAGAACACAGTTGACTTGCAAAGGGGGCCTAACCTACTATTTGAGTTGGCTTGAGAATGGATGGCACTACGGCGACACAGAACGATTGCCGATCTCCCTCGAATTCGTTGAAGCAGAGATGAGGAAATCGCTATGAACCTTGGATGGCCTGAGATTTTAACAGTTCTCGTTATCGCTCTGATAATATTCGGCCCGCGCAAATTGCCTGAACTTGGCAAAACTCTGGGGCAGGCCCTGACCCAGTTCCGCAAGGCGAGCGATGACTTCAAACGCACCTGGGAGGATGAGGTCGAGGCCGAGAAGCTGAAACTCCAAACCTCTGTGGCCATAGAAAACAACCCCCTCTGGCCGCCCGGCGCGACCATAGCCCAATTGCAAGAAGCGGGCGCGGCTGAGTATGCAGCAAAAGAGGTGGCCGACCAGTCGGCGACCTCTAGTGAGGCCGACCCGTCTCTGACCGCAGAACCGGCTGAAGACGCGCTCGCGGAATCAGCCGAAGCATCGCTTGCAGGGGCGGCCGAAGAGTCGCCCGCAACCGCTCAACAGGATGAAGCCGTTGCAGAAGAGGCCAAACGAGATTGGATGTAGAGAATAAAGGTTCATCGCTTTTAGGGCGAATGACCCGTATCGGACTGAAGGGCGAATCCCGACGAGATGAGCACATACACGGACACCTACGACGAGAAAGAGGCGCATACGGAAGAGGGAAGCATGTCTTTCCTCGACCACCTGGACGAGCTTCGCAAACGCTTGATGCGCAGCGCCGCATTCGTCCTCGTGGCGTTTGCGGTCTGCTGGGCGTTTTCCGACAAGATTTATAACTTTTTGCAGGTGCCTGTTCGCGCTGCGATGGTCAAGGCCGATAAGCTTGCGAGAGTTTCGCTGGGCGGCGCTCCCGTAACTTCCCTGTCGGACCTTCCCGACACCACTCAGGTCGATTTTACTTTTCTCACTAACGGCAAGATCGGCACATATCTCGCTGACGGAAAGCTCAACGAAATCCTGATTCAGGCGGGAACGACGATACCCGTCGAGGTCCGGCGCGCGAGCGACGGCTTTCCGGATCTTGTTACTTTCAAACCCTGGGTGATAAGCGGGCAGGTGATAAAAGAAGGCTACACGATTCCACGCGAGATGCTGTCATCCTCGACCGTTTGGCAGGGAACCGATGACCGACTGGTCGTGCCGACCGTACAGGGGGCCTTCAATCTTTATATAAAGGTCTCTTTCTATGCAGCCATATTCTTTGCCGTGCCGTTTTTATTGGTTCAGACCTGGGGATTCGTATCGCCAGGTCTTTATCCTCATGAAAAGAAGTATGCTGCGCCATTGATAATAATGACAACGGTGTTTTTTCTGATGGGCTGCGCGTTCGCCTACTGGATAGCCTTCCCGCGCGCGGCCGATTTTCTGCTGGGCGTTGCGGCCGAAGGCAATCTGAGACCGCTTGTGACGGCCGATGAATACTTCGACCTGATAATAGTCATAATGCTCGGTCTCGGCCTTGTGTTCGAAATTCCGCCGGTGACGCTCTTTTTGTCGCGCATAGGCCTTGTGACCCCGCGTATGTTGTTGAAGCTATGGCGGGTTGCTATCGTGGTGATATTCATCGTGGCGGCGTTTTTATCGCCGACTACCGACGTTCCGAACCTTTTGGTGTTCGCCGCGCCGATGCTGATTCTCTATTTCCTGAGCATAGGCATCGCATGGTTGTTTTACCGCAAGCGGCAAACCGGAGAGCGATGATCGAAAATGGAGCGCAAGGTTTAGGGCTATAGCCATTCTAAAATTGGCCGCAACCGAGCGGTACTTGACTGACGGGAAGCACGCCGCTTAAACTAATAATTCAAATTCGCCAACGCTCACTTTATGTAGCGATTTCCAGAAGACAAGGTTGTTTTAGCGAAAGGAGCAGTAGTTATGAAATCGAATGCCAGCCTCTTCAGGAAGCTTCTAGGCGTCGCCATGATTTTGATGGTGGTCGCCGGAACAGTTCCCTTATCGCTCGCCCAGGATAAGGGAAAAGACCGTAACGAAAAGAAGAAACGCGAGGAATTGAAGAGCGTCTACAAGAAATGGATGGACGAGGACGTCAACTACATAATCACGAACGAGGAGCGCCGGGCATTCAAGGCGCTCAAGACCGATGAGGAGCGTGACCAGTTCATCGAACAGTTCTGGCTGCGACGCGACCCGGACCCTGATACGCCTGAGAATGAATACAAAGAAGAGTATTACGAGCGCATACAGTACGCCAACGAACGATTCGCATCGGGCATACCAGGCTGGAAGACCGACCGGGGCCGCATATATGTCATGTTCGGCAAACCCGACCAGATAGAATCCCACCCCGCAGGCGGCTCTTACGACCGCCCTTCTTATGAGGGCGGCGGCTCGACCACGACATATCCTTTCGAGAACTGGTGGTATCGCTATATCGAAGGGATAGGCTCAGACATCGAGATAGAATTCGTCGACCCGTCGGGCACGGGGGAATATCGCATAGCCCGCAGCCCTTATGAAAAGGACGCGCTGCTTTATGTGCCGAACGCCGGGTTGACGCTTGCCGAAAGCCTCGGACTCTCCAGCAAGGCCGACCGTGTGGGAGGCGCAGGACTTTACGGATACGGCGACAGTCTCACGGGTCTCAGGGCGAAGGATCAGCCGTTCGAGCGTTTGCAATTGTGGGCCGACCTCCAACGTCCGCCCGCTATAAAGTATCCCGACCTCCAGGTCAAAGCCGACCTGCCTGAGATCGCCTCAGACATATTGCCCTTCACCGTGCGCACAGACTTTATGCGCATCACGGGCGAATCGGTCGCCACCTCCTTCACCGTGCAATTCGATCATGCGGACCTGGCTTTCAAAAACATCGGCGGCATATACTCGGCTTCGGTCAATATCTACGCGAGAATAACCGGGCTTACAGGCCGCCGCGAAGGCCGCTTCGAAGACATAGTGGAGACGGGGCGCTACACCGAAGATCAGCTTCAAATAGGGCAAGCTCAACGCTCGGTCTACGAAAAGAACGTCGTGTTTCAGCCGGGCCGCTACAAGATAGACGTCGTCGCCCGCGATGTCGTGAGCGGAAAGACCGGCGTGCTCCATCACTCGTTCGAGGTGCCCAGGTATCAGGAGAAACAATTCGCAACGAGCACCCTGATACTGGCCGCCTCTATCGAACGTCTGAACAATGCCACGCTTTCCTCGACCCAGTTTGTGAAGGGCCGTTACAAGGTCAAACCCTTCGTGAGCGGCATATACAAACCGGGCCAGAACCTTGCGCTGTTCCTTCAAGTCTACGACGCGCAGATGGACCAGGCGACCTTGCAGCCCGCCCTCAAGGTCGAGTACATAATCTCGAAGGGCGACCAGCAAATCCTTCACATCGTCGAAGACGGGAAGACTCCGCAAGGGATCGTTGATCTCGTGGGCCAGCAACTCGTGCTCGCGCGAGCCATCCCGCTTCAGGGCCAACTCGCGCAGCCGGGCACTTATACGGTAACAGCGAAGATCACGGATCTTGTCTCCCAAAAAGTTGTCACCCCCCAAGACGAATTCACGGTGGTGAGTCGTTAGCCTTACTTCTGAGTTTGGCCACGCGCGAAGGGACCGCATCCGGCGGTCCCTTCGCGTAAATATTGCGCTCTCGTCTCCCTGCGAAGATACTCTTTATTCGGCCGAAATCATATAAACCAATCGGAGCAAGGCTTGAAAAAAGGCAAAAGTGATCAGCTATCAGACTGATGACGGATGACTAAAGTGATAGCTGAAGACTGATGGCTGATAGCTGAATTCGGTCCCTTCACCTTTTTCCTTGAATTTCGCGTTCGCCTTGATATTATCACCACGAAGCAGCGATCCGTTTGATTTGAAGGGCACATGAAATTCTCTATAAGCAATCCGTTCACAGAAGATATGGCCGTCGACCTCGGCACCGTGCATACTTTTATATTTGCGCGCGGTCGCGGGATGGTCGTCAACGAGCCTTCGCTAGTGGCTGTAGACCGCGAGAGCGGCGAGATAGTGGCCGCAGGCCAGGAGGCTCTCGAAATGCTCGGCCGCTCGCCCGAAGACGTAGAGGTCGCCTACCCTATGCGCGATGGAGTCATCGCCGATTCGGAACTGGCTCAGAGGATGCTGGGCAAGTTCCTGCGCAAGGCACGAGGGGGGCGGGCGCGCTTTTCGCGGCGAATAATTTTGAGCGTGCCCTCGGGCATCACCTCTGTCGAGCAGTTCGCCATACGCGAACTTGTCAACGGCATAGGCGTGAGCCGCGTCTATCTGGTCGAGGAGGGATTGGCGGCCGCCTTGGGGGCGGGTCTTCCTGTTGACGAGATGAGGGCTTCGATGGTTATAGACATAGGAGGCGGGACGACCTCTATAGCAGTGATCGCCAATGCCGGTATAGTCGAGTCGGAAACCCTTCGAATCGGCGGACTCGATATGGACACGGCCATCACCGACTATATAAAGAAACGCCATCGCATACTGATCGGCGAACGCACCGCCGAACGACTGAAGATGGTGCTCGGGTCGGCCTCAGACCCTCTCGATGATCACAAAAGCGTCGCCAAGGGCCAGAGCGTAAGCAAAGACGGTCCCGAAGTAACTGAGGTGTCGGCGGTCGAGATTCACGAGGCGATAGACGCCATCATAAGACAGATAATAGAGGCTGTGCGCCAGGTTCTCGAACGGCTCCCCCCGGAGGTTGCAAGCGACGTGGATGACGGCGGTGTGGTTCTCACAGGCGGCATAGCTCTGCTTGCGGGAATGGATGCGCGCATAAGCGCCGAGACCCGGCTCAAAGTGACGGTCGCCGAAAGCCCGCGTCAGTCGGTCGGCCAGGGATTGATCGCTTTATATGAAAAGCCTCTCCTGCTCCGTCACGTCACCCGCAATATGGGACTATAGCGGAGCGTCAGCCGTCAGCCGTCAGAGCAGGTATTCAACCACAGATAGCACGGATAACACAGATAAAATTTCTTTCTTCTATCTATCTGTGAAATCTGTGTGATCTGTGGTTCGAAACTTTT
>JAKEHD010000088.1 GCA_022615215.1 Blastocatellia bacterium | reverse complement strand
TTTTCAATGGCATTATCGTGGCCATCGGTTATGGCTATGACCGCATTGCGCTGCCCCTGGCCCTCCTCAATTCCTGAATCAGAACGTAACCGAGCGCGTCGTAGAAATGGGTCCCGCCCCAGGGCGGTTGCATGAAGTTGATACGGTCGCGCAACTCCTCGCGGTCACGTGTCAGGTGCGAGACGGTAATCACATCGGTGGTAAAAGTTATGACCCCGACGCTGTCCTGCGCGTTCGTGATATCGATAAAATGGATCGCAGTTTCCCTGATGAGATCGATCTTGTCTCTCACGCTGCCGCTCAGATCGATCAGAAGAATGAGGTTGAATGGAGACTCTTCCGGGGAGAAGAAAGAGATTGGTTGTAATACTCCGTCTTCATAAACGCTGAAATCGTTTTGCTTGAGACCGGGCATAGCCTTGCCGCTTCTGTCGGTCACGCTGATATTCAAATTGATGAGGTGAGTCTCCAGCCTCAAAGCCCCTTCCTCCTTTTCGGTCGCGAGGGGGGCTGCAACGGAATCGCGACGGGCGCCAGGCGGCCTTATAAGGTGCGGGTAAGACTTGCGCAGGCTGCTGCCCATAAAACCATTATGGCGCGCGATCACGTGGGCCGCATAAGTCATCGGACGGTGAGGAGGTTCGATAGGACCATGGCTCACAATCACCGCTCTATCGGTCTCTGCCTTTATGTGCGGCGGTCCCTTGCCTGAGCGGCGTCCCCCTATGCCCACTGTCACCCTTGCGCCCTGCATTTGCTGGTATCTACGCGCCTTGAGAGCCTTTTCCATGTCGAGTTCGGTACTCTCCGGAACATCGAGATGTATTAAGCTCTGATTGGCGCTTACTTTTACCGGCTCTACAGGATGTTTGATATGGATTTTAGTATTGTCGATATTGATATCGAGAACTGATCGCGGGGGCACTTTCAAGGTCAGCAATATACCCTTATCGGGCTTCGACGGATGAAACGACACTTCCAGCTTGTTTTTATTCTGCTTGATCTTCACCTCTTTATCGAGCACCTCAGCGCCAGAAGATTCTGCAACGAGCGACACCTCGTTTCTGTCCCACGGAGCAATCGAAATCGTAGTGGCATTCGAAATGATGATTTGAGGCTTATCGAAAATAAAAAAGCTGCGCTCGAACGGGCGCGACTGCGCAGAGCTTGTGGGATTGCCGAAAGGCAAAATCACGAAGGGGAGGATAAAAAGACCTGCACGACGGGCAGACTTCAAAGAGACCATGAGAATGCTCCTCAGCCTGAAAGTTTCAACACCCCATCATACAGCACTGTAGAGTTTGATATACGATCATCCCATAAACGAGCGGAATTCTCAACCGCCCTTCAGAGCTATGACGGCCCTGAGATGACGATCTTCAGTGGCCCTGATATAACATTTGTGGAGGTCGAGTCGGTCAGCTTCACGGTGAAGTTAAACTCTCCGGCTGAGGTCGGAGTGCCTGTTATCTTTCCCGTGCTTGCCTCAAGCTGAAGTCCGTCAGGCAAAGCTCCGCTCTCGATGGTCCATGTGAATGGTCCCTGCCCGCCGGAGGATTCCAGGTCGTGCATGTAAGCAAGGCCCACAACGCCGGGAGTGAGCGTCCCCGCGCTTATAATCACGAGCGGCCCTATTCCGATAGTGATTCTGAGCGTGCCGGAGGTGACGAAGGTCGAAGTCGAGTCGGTCAATTTTACGGTGAACTCGTACTCTCCGGCTTCGGTCGGAGTGCCCGTTATATTTCCTGTGCTTGCCTGAATCGAAAGGCCCGGAGGCAAATCCCCTGTATTCAAACTCCAGGTGAACGGTCCCTGCCCGCCCGAAGACGTGAGTTGCTCCATATAAGAAGCGCCCACTACGCCCTGCGTCAGGTTGCCTTCGCTCGTTATCACAAGCGGCGCGATCTCAACGGTTATCCTGAGCGTGTTCGATGTGGCGGTCGTCTGCGCGGAATCGGTGATGCGCGCGGTGAAACTGAATGTGCCCCCCTGCGTGGGCGTGCCTGTAATCCGGCCTGAGAACGAATCCAAAGACAACCCATCGGGAAGCGACCCCGTCCCCATGCTCCAGGTGTAAGGCCCGCGCCCTCCTATGAAGAGTAATTGATGCGAGTATTCAAGCCCGACCGTGCCCGGAGCAAGATCGCCTTCGCTTATTATTCTCAGCGGTTCGACATCCGGGAGGATTATCATGCTGAAGCTTGCGACCGCTGACGCGCCTGCCGAGTCCGTGACTCGAACGCCGAAGGGGAAAGTGCCGAAGACGGTGGGCGTCCCCGAAATCACGCCCTGTGTATTCAGCGACAGGCCCGAAGGCAGCGAACCTGAGTTGATCGCCCAGTTGTAAGGAGGCGCGCCGTTGGCAGCAGTCAGTTGTTTGCTATAGGGAATGGTCTTTCTTCCTTTCGGGATGTCGGTGGTCGTGATGACGAGCGTCTGGTTCTGTATCTTTACGGTCCTGGTCCCTATAACGGTTGCATTGCCGGCCGCGTCGAGTATTCGCGCAGTAAGCGTATGCTCGCCGTTGCTGAACTCCCTTGTGTCGAAAGTGAAGTTGAAGCCGGATTTGTCTGCGTTCGCGAATCCGCTCCACACGGCGGCTATATCGGGCCTGTTGAGTCCGTATATCGCTTCGCCCACGATGCCGCCGTCGACGAGCACTTCCACGCGGGCTACGCCTACATTGTCGAGCGCCCAGCCTGTGACGGTGGCCGTAATGTTGAGCGTGGAGTTGTTGTCGGGCGTTTCCATATTGCCGAACGGCGCTATGCGGTCGGCAGGAGTCACCTTTATGGCCAGCGTGCGCAGGACGGATTGCCCGGCCGAATCGGTCACGCGCACGACGAACACGTTCGTGCCCGCTCTTGTGGGCGTGCCGGAAATTACGCCTGCCGTCGAGAGGTTCAATCCCTCGCCGAGGCTTCCGCTCGACAGGCTCCACGCGTAAGGGGGCACACCGCCCCCCGCCTGCAAGGTTTGATTGTAGGGCCGCTCGGCCGCAGTGTCTGGGAGTTGCTGGGTCAGAATGACGAGCGGCGGCGGCGGCGGAATCACAGCCAGGGTCAGGGTCTTGAGAGTGCTCGTGCCTATGGAATCCAACAGGCGCACGGTGAAGGAGAGCGAGCCTATAGTGGTGGCGGTCCCGGAAATCACCCCCTCCGCGTTCATCGTCAGGCCATCGGGGAGCACTCCCGTATCTATGGACCAGGTGTATGGAGGAAGGCCGCCTCCCGCCTCAAGAGCGAACCTGTAAGGGAGGCCACGGCTCGCGCTCGCAAGCACCGTGGTCCTTATCTCAAGCGGCGGCGGCGGCGGACCCACTTCTATGGTGAAAGGCTTGGCCGCTTTCTTGCCTGTCGCGTCGACGACTCGCACGGTGAAGTCGAATGTGCCCTGCGCGGTAGGCGTCCCTGAAATCGTTCCGTCTTTGGAAACCCTTATGCCGTCGGGCAGCGTCCCGAATTTCGGCTTGTTCTTTTTGATCCACTTGTAAGGAGGCACGCCCGCCGTCGCGTTGAGCGTCACGTGGTAAGGAATGCCTATGGCTCCGAGCGGCAAATCGGCCTGATTCAATATGGTGAGTTCAGGCGGAGGTTCTACGTCGATGGTCAATTGTTTGGCGCTCGTTTGACCGCTCTGGTCCGACACCTGTAATTCGAATTCGGTTTCGCCGGGCGCGGTGGGACGGCCCGTTATCATGCCCGCCTCGGACAATCGCAAACCGTCGGGCAGGCTTCCCCCTTTAAGTTCCCAGCGATAAGGGGCGTTCCCCCCTTCAGCCTTGAGCGCATGAGAATAATCCTGCCCGACTATCGCATCGGGCAATGAAGCGGTGATGACAGTGAGTTCGAGCAGGCCTGGATTGACCGCTATCGAAAGGGATTTGGTAATGTTCGCGCCCGTAGCATCCGAGAGCGCGATGACGAAGCTCGTACTGCCGGGCTCTTCCGGGGTGCCCGCTATTACGCCCGCCGTCTGATTGAGCGTGAGACCTTCGGGCAGCCTTCCCGATTGAACGGCCCAATTGTAAGGCGTCTGCCCGCCCGACGCGCCGAGGGCTTGGCTGTAGGTGGTGCCCACCGAGGCAGCGGGAAGCGCGCCCGTAGTTATGGTCAAAGGGGCGGCCGGTTTCACGGTCAACGACAGCCCTTTGGTCGTGCTGCGGTTATCGGCGTCCGTCACGCGCGCTACGAAGTTGCTCGTGCCTGCGGTATCGGGCGTGCCCGATATCGTGCCCGTCTGCGAAAGCTGTAGCCCGCTCGGAAGCGCTCCCGTTTCGATCTGCCATACATAAGGCGAGGTGCCCCCCGATGCGTTGAGCGTGCGGCTGTAAGGCACATCCACCACAGCATCGGCTAAGTTGGCGGTCGTCACAGAGAGCGAGGGCTGGGTTATAGGAGTCGTGACCGGCGCTTCGGACGAATAAGGCGATTCGCCCGACTGGTTGAAGGCGCGCACGCGATAGCCATAAGCCGTATCGGGCAGCACCGTAGTATCGCTGAAGGTGTTCGAAGAGGCGCTGACAGTGGCAACTTCGTGGAATATGGCGCTCGACCCGCCGCGCCGTTCTATCTGAAACCCAAGAGCCGCGCCCGGCGTGCCGCGCGATGTGTCGTGCCATATAAGGTCTACCTGTGTGGGCGCGGCGGCGGTGGCCACGAGTTCTGTAGGGACCGTAGGCGACGGCGGCAGAACGCTTCCGGTCCAGCCGATTTGAGCTACGGTGTACTGACAGAGCGCGAATTCGTTAATCCTCATCATGCAGGGAACGCTCCCCGGATTGCAACTGGACTCCTCGCAATTGCCGTTGGTCGCTGCGGGTCTCACCTCGGGCGCGCAGGTGCAACTGCAAGTCTGACTGCCCGACTGAGAGTATTCGTCGCATGCATAAAAGATGTGCCCCGTCTCATGGGTTACGACCCGACTCAAGGGCCACCCGTAGCTGCGAAACAGAATGTTCGTATGGGGTCCTCCGATGTAAGCCCACGAGGCGCGCCCGTCGAGGAAGGATGTGCGCGCGGGCGACGGGTTATATGCCAGAAATATAGTAAAAGCCCAGTCGGCATTGTTCTCGTCTCTGATCCGCCGGTCGAAAGCCGCGACGCGAGAGAATATATCGCCCGATACCGATCCCATGCTGGTCATTATGCGGTTTATCCACAGGTGCGCGTCGCTGGCCCTATGGAGTATCGGTTCGTAAGGCTGCTGGCAGGCGGGATGATCGGGAAAGAAAGGGACGACTGTGAATTGAAGCGGACGACTGAGGCCGAAGGCCGTCGATTGGTCGACCCACCAGTTCAGCCCTTCTATCACCTGCGCGAAGGCCGTGTCTCTATCGGTCTGGCTCCACGAATGGACATTAGGATCGATCTGGCCGTTGCTCTCGATGAAAAACACCGCCACCGCCACTCTGCCGTCCATAACGTCGCTGTTGCTCAGGAACTGGGGGCTTGCTTTGGATTGAATGCTGCTCAAAGACCTCTCGGCGCCCATCGAGCGAAGGTTGCGTATAAAATCATCCTTATTAATTTGCGGTCGAGGCTCCCCGTCTCCCGCGAGTGCAGGGCGTTCGGGTCGGGACGCCGACTGCGGGTTCTCCGCTTCTCTTTCTGCCTGAGCGCGGGCGGAGGCTCGCCCTGATATGAAATCGTTGAAGATGTTGATTGCGGCTCTTGTTTCGCGGTCTGCAAAGTCGGGACGCCGACCGCGGGTTGTCGAGCCGGCCTGAACCTCGGAGCGGTGAATCGAATCTATTTTGTGTTGTCCCAGGATACGGGCTTCGACTTCCGGGCTGACCCATGCGAATATGGCGCGCGGCGGGAAGACGAAAGCGACCGTGCCGCCCTGAGCCGTTATGAAATCGCGGGCGCGCGCGAGGTCGTCCTTCGAGTCCGCATCGACGAGGATGAGCGCATACTGGCCCATACGGCCGGGGGACGAGCGAGCGGATGGAACCCTGTCAGGTTCCGTGCCGGCCGGACGGCCTGAAGCGAGGAGGAGCAAGAGTAGAGCACAGCACAAATAAGCTACACGAGCCATTAAAACCGAACCTCTAAACAGTTATCAGTTATCAGCTATGAGCTATCAGTCTTCAGCTTTCGGCTTTCCGCACTGTGGCTGACGGCTGATGGCTGATACGGGCTTGCTTTCAGAGACCCTTCTCCGAGGGTAGAAAGACTGTATCGCTTCGAAAACCCGCTCCCTCACAGTGGAAGGCACAGGGCCTTCTACAGGGGTACTGAAGCGATGGATCGCCAAGAGGCCATACCCGAAGACCGCTTGCCGATTTCGAGCGCACAATAAATGTATTCATTCTGCCTTCTATGCTGATTCGAACCGGATTGTCAAACCTGTTGCGGCTTTGCGCATGGGATTCGCCGGGCTACCCGTATCGATTAAAGATTCAATGCTTTACTTCTTCCGGCATCGGCAGGCGAGTATATCAACAACGAACTGCGACGTGCAAGCCGGAAAGCGTTCGAGCTTGCACAGGTTCGAAATTTTTAACATGGGCTGACAGCATCGGGGATCATAATAAACCTGAAGGCGCAGGGAGCCTTATCAGCGCATACGTACACATAAGAGTTCTATCAATTGGCCCGATCAGGCTACTTCAAAGACCTATGCTCAGTTGTGACCCGACGGCGATTATGATAACGTGGTTGCACTGACTGAGGTGAATTATGAGCCTGCGCAAAAAAGACGCTCTTACATCCATTTATTATCCTGAAAGCGACGGCGAACCCCTAGCCGAGACCGACATTCACGCCCAACTGATCATCGATCTGCGCTTTGCTTTGAAAAGTCACTTTCGCGATGAACCTGATGTATATGTTTCAAGCAACCTGCTGCTCTATTATGTCGAAGGCGATCCAAAGAAGAGAGTAGCGCCGGATGTATTCCTGGTAAGAGGAGTAGAAAAAAAGCCTCGTCGGATATACAAGCTATGGGAAGAAGGGCGCGCGCCCGATATGGTCGTCGAAGTGTCATCGCGCGAGACTTGGCGCGATGACCTGCATAGAAAGTGGCAGTTGTATCAGCGAATAGCCGTCAAGGAGTATTTCATCTTCGACCCTGAGTACGATTATCTGCCGGAGCCTGTTATAGCGTACAAACTCGAAGAAGGAGCTTATGAAGCCCTTGAAGTCAAAGAGGGCCGGGTCAAAAGCGAAGTGTTGGGATTAGAGATCGTAGACACGGGAGAGACGCTGAGACTCTATGATCCGCGCTCAGGTCAATTTCTGATGACGGAAATGGAAGCTGAGGGAGCACGCCGCCGCGCCCAAGAAGAACTGATTCGTCTCAGACATGAACTTGACCGCCTCAGACACCCCGAAGCGACTGACGCTGAAAATCGATAGCCGATAAAGATTTCTTTCTTCTAAAGATTTCTTTCTTCTTGCGCGAAGGCAAACATAACCTGACCCCGATTTCAAGGATGGCGCTGGCCGGATTTCCGATGGTCTCGCGCCTTCGCACATCCTTGACACGGTTTGAATGAAAGTGTAGAGTTGTGCCTTGCCTCACGAGGTTATGAAACAACATTATGAACAGGCGCGCGCGCTCAGAGTCCTACCCCCCTCTCTTCTTGCGAAGAGAGACCCGTAGCTCCGGCGACACCTCTCTTTGATGTTGTCGCGTTCGCTTTCCGCTCAAGGGAGCGAAGCAGCGCGGCTTTAAAGTAGAGGTTTCGAGACCTGCGCAGGTTCTTCTGATGCGTTCCGCCCGTGCTCTTCATATACCTGATGAGGCTTGAAGGATTCGAGTCTGTTGGAGCATACTACAGTGAGTTCTTTATAAGGACACTAACTCGAATGACTATCGAATATAGATGTGAGAAGGAGCGTTAAATTAATGGCGACAGAGAATGTAAACCAGACCGGTGCGAGCGCGGCGGCCGACAGCGCCAAAGAAGAGCCCGCCAAAACTGAGCAGAGCGCCGGCCCAGACATCAGCACTGCTGATGAGACGAGTGCAGTAAAAGAAGAGGTCTCAGGCCCTGAGACCGGCTCGCCTGAGGAGCAACAACCTTCTGCTGATGCCGGAGAGGGCGACCCGCAGGCAGCAGCCGAAAAGCCGTCCGAACCAGCGGCCGCCGCGACGGCTGAACCCGCGCCTGATGCGGCCGCCGGACAGGACTTCGGCGCGATGCTCGAAAGCTATGAGAAGGAGAGCGCCGCCGCCACTCAAGAGGGCGAGATCGTCCGGGGCATCGTCGTCGACATCTCCGAACAGAACGTCCTCATAGACATCGGCTACAAATCCGAAGGCGTGGTTCCGCGCGAAGAGTTCCTCGACCATCAAGGACAGATCACCGTCGAGCGAGGCGATGAGGTCGACGTGCTCATCAAGAGCCTCGAAAACCAGGACGGATACGCGGTGCTTTCGCGGGCCGATGCCTTGAGAGTGCAATCCTGGGAGCGGCTGCGCCGCGCCAATCAAACCCGCGAGACCGTACAGGGCCGCGTAATGGACAGGATCAAAGGCGGACTCCGCGTCGAAATAGACGGCGTAAGCGCCTTTCTGCCCGGCTCGCAGGTAGACTCCCGCCCCGTACGCAACCTCGAAGCTTACATAGGCCAGGAGATAGAGGTCCGCGTCATCAAGCTCAATCGCAAGCGCGGCAACGTCGTGGTCTCGCGCAAGGCCGTACTCGAAGAAGAGAGCCACAAGAAGAAATCCGAAACCCTCGGCGCCATCGAAGAAGGCGTCATACTCGAAGGGACCGTCAAGAACATCACAGACTACGGCGCGTTCATAGACCTCGGTGGAATCGATGGCCTGCTGCACATAATAGACATGAGCTGGGGCCGCATCCAATCGCCCACAGACGTCGTCAAGGTCGGCGATCACTTGCAGGTCAAGGTGCTCAAGTTCGACCGCGATAAAGAGCGCATCTCTTTAGGGTACAAACAACTCATGCCCGATCCCTGGCAGAGCGTGACCGAACGTTATCCGCAGGATGCTCACATCAGAGGCAACGTGGTCAGTCTCACCGACTATGGCGCGTTCATAGAAATAGAGCCGGGAGTGGAGGGCCTCGTGCATGTCACGGAGATGACCTGGTCGAAGCGATTGAAGCATCCCTCCAAGCTCCTCTCCATAGGTCAGGAGGTCGAGACCATCGTGCTCGAAGTAGATTCCCGGAACCGCCGCATAAGCCTCGGCATCAAGCAGATCACTGAAGACCCGTGGGAGACGCTTCCGGCCCGCTACCATGAAGGCTCGCGGGTATCGGGCAAGGTCCGCTCGCTTACCGATTTCGGCGCGTTCGTCGAGATAGAGGACGGAATAGACGGGCTTGTTCACGTATCGGACATATCGTGGACGAAACGGATCAAGCACCCGTCCGACGTTCTGAAGAAGGGTCAGCAGGTCGACGCCATCATAAGCAACATAGATGTCGACAACCGTCGTCTGAGCCTTTCGATCAAAGACCTTGAGCCGAACGCCTGGGACCGCTTCTTTCAGGATCACAAACCGGGCGATATCATATCGGGCCGCGTCGTGAGATTTGCCAGCTTCGGCGCGTTCGTCGAGATAGAAGAAGGTATAGAAGGACTCTGCCACGTCTCGGAACTCAGCGACGAGAGGGTCGAAAAACCCGAGGACGCCGTAAAGCCCGGACAGACCTTGCAATTCAAAGTGCTCAAGCTCGATCAGGCACAGAAAAAGATAGGGCTTTCGGCCCGCGCCGTCGGTAAGGAAGACGATCCTGAAGACGTGCGCACTTATCATGAGACCGGAAGCGGTATGGCCAAGCTCGGCGACATCGCCAAACTCCTCGCCCGCCAGCCGGAAGTCGAAGAGAGTAAAGAAGAGCCCGCCAGCCGGGAAGAGACAGAAAGCGAGAGCGCAGTCGAAATCGAAACCGAGAGCGCAGCCTCAGTAGAGAGCGAGGGTGAAATCGAGAGCGCAGTCGAAATCGGAGCCGAGAGCGAGAGCGCAGTCGAGAGCGAAGACACTGTCGAGGGCGAAAGCGCAGGAGAGACCGAAGCCAAGAGCGAAAGCGCGGGAGAGAGTGAGAGCGAAGGCGAAACCGGAGCCGAGAGCAAGGATTCCCAGTAAAGTAAGGTTCGAATCAGGCGTGATGCGAAGAACGTGATGCGTGATTGTCAGTCGTAAGGCTTTTAACAGACTGATTGCAAATATCACGCATCACATTCAGCCAATGAGCATTCACAAACCGCTTCCAAATCTCTCTCATCGCATTCAGGCAAGGCATTTCACAAGCCGCTTGCAAATCCCACGCATCACATACCGCTGAATTGGCTCGCAGAGCTATTTTTCAGGCAGGCTCTAAGGTCTGGGCAATGAGGGCTTGAAGATTTGATCGAGTTGGCGCTCGATGCGTTCGACTCGCTGCTCCAGACTGGCTATGCGGTTTTCTACAGCCGCAAAGCGCGCATCCATCGTCCGCTCCATCGTGTCAAAGCGCGCGTCTAGGTAGCTGCGCAGATCATCGATGCGCTTGTTCATGGCCTGCTGATTGAGCCAGCTTGCTCCGAAGATGCTGATGATGAAGGTCGCAAGCGCGATGATGATGGTCACGATCACAGGATTCATAGCCCGATTATACCGATTCGAGCGCGAAAAGACTACCCCAGGTTTCCATCGCTTGCCAGTGCGGCTTTCGATTCAATCGCGCGCCAACAAGGCATTGACTTCATCGAGTGTGGGAAGGCCGCCTCGCGCGCCCAGAGCGCGGCATTTCAATGCGGCCACCGCATTTGCGAACCTCAGCGTCTCTTCGACTGAAAATCCGGCGAGCAGGCCATATATGAAGCCGCCGTGAAAGGCGTCTCCGGCCCCGGTCGTGTCACGGCATTCTACAGTGAAAGCGGGCGAGTGAATGTATCGACCGTCAACGTAAGCCAGCACTCCTTCCTGGCCCAGAGTCGCGGCGACAAAGGGCGTAGACGATGGAGTAATACCTTCTGATTTCGGCCCCGACTCCTCTTCATCAATTGACGAATCGGCCATCTCCGATAGCTTCTTCAGCGCGGCGCGAAGATCCGGCTCTCCCGTCATGCGTTCGGGAAAACTGCTCGATGAGATCAGAAAATCTATCAAGGGCAGAAGCCGCTCCTCTCCCGGATATATGTTGTCTATGTCGAGCACGGTCGGCACACCCGCTTCGCGCGCAAAGCGCGCAGCAGCGATCGAAGCCTCGACATTGTGGCCGTCGAGCAGGAGCGCGCGGCCCCGTGTGACCGCCGCGCGATCTACCTCGCTCGCTTCTATGGTCAAGCGCCGGTCCCTGTCCCACATGATGGTCCGTTCGCCGCTCTCACGGTCTATCACTATGAAAGCGGTCTGGGTCTCGGCCCCCTCGACCACCATGACGCCGGACGATTCGACGCCTTCCGAGAGGAGAGATTCTATCTGAAATCGCCCTTCTCGGTCGGAGCCGACCTTGCCTATATAGCGAGCGCGCAGCCCCAGCCGGGCAAGCGCCACCATAGCTGTAGCACATTGGCCGCCGGGCGCGAGCGTGTGTGAAAGGAATTGGATTTTAGTATTGAATTCAGGGTAGCGAGGAACGACTATCAGATGGTCAACAGCGTTCAACCCCAGAGCGACAGCATCGAAAGGCTTGCCTTCTGGTAGCTTGATGCCGAATTCCATGTGCCTGTTCGTCCGTCGTCCGTCGTCCGGCAGCGAGTACGCTTCCGTCCGTTGCACTTCTTCCACATCCCTGGGCTAAAGAACGACGGACGACGGACGTGGTTCGGAACGCATTATTATGGCTTACTGGCTGACCGCGTTATTCGTGAGCAGCCGGACCTCGACTCGGCGGTTCTGTTCGCGGCCTTCGAGCGTTTCGTTGTCGGCTACGGGTCGGCCCTCGCCAAATCCCAGCACGTACATGCGAAACAGCGGTATCTGGTGATGCTCTGCAAGGTAACGGCGCACGGATTCAGATCGCGCCTGGCTCAGGCGTTCGTTGAGATCTTCGTCGCCGTCTGCGGATGCGAACCCTTCGATTTCAAGCAGGTAGCCGTTGCGATCTCTTATCTGGCCTGCGATTTCGTCGAGCGCAGACATGGCTTCGGGCAATAACTCCGATTTGCCTACCTTGAAGAGCACCGTTACGGTCTTCTGAGTGGTGAATTTGTCGAGGTTCGACCTCAGAGTGGTCAACGATTGTTCGACCCCCGTCACCCGCGTGTTGGCTTGTTCGGCCGAAGAGGCTGCGCGGTCTGCCTGTTGCTGTGCGCGGTCTGCGCGCAGGCGCACGTCTTCGACATCGCGCGAGAGGCGGCTTATCTCCTGTGTGTTGCGCCGCGAAGTCTCTTCGAGTTCGCCCGTTCGGTTTTCGAGCGGAGTGACGCGCTCATTGACGCGGTTGCGGACATACTTCTTGGTGGCACAGGCGCTGCCTAGCGGAACTGTGACGGCGAGGGCGATTATTGCCATCGCTTTGATCTTCATAGATTTCCTCCGTCGGTGTGTGATAGCGGCACTATCGATCTCTACTTAAACAAAAGCTGGGGCAGCAGTCCGGGCTAGAGCCTTATGCGCTGAGAACCGTATCGTTTGCCGTCTTGTCGCCGCCTAAATTATACTTTTTCAAGCGACGCTAACTTATTACACAAAAGCCATTGAGGAGTCAAGAAGCTGATGAAATATGTTCTGGCACTTATACTGACCGCCCTCCCGGCCCTGGCGCAAAACCCGGCAGATCGGGTTTGCGAAGCCCCTGAGTTGATTTGCAAAGCCGCGAAGAACCAGGACCGCTCGCTGTATTTCCGCGACCACTGCCGCTACGAGCAGAAGCTCCGCATCGAGCGATTCAACCTCAAGGGCGGCGATGAAAAGATGGAAGAGGTGCGCGAGACCTCCGTCATGGTCGAACCTGCGCGTGAACCTGACAAGACCGGAAGGACGCCTGTAGAGGTGCGAGTCATCGCCGACACGGACAAACGCGGCAACCCCAAGAGCAGGGTCAAGGAAGACGAGCGCACGATGCTCTCGTTCGGCGCAGTGTGGGATCTGGCTTTCTTTCCGCTCCTGCCTGAGAAGATCGAGTATTACAACTTTCAGGAGATGGTCGCCCAGCGCGAGAACGAAATCTGGTACAGGTTCGTGCCCAAGCCGCAGGTGACGGATGTCGCGCTGGCATCGGGCGTAGTCCAACTGGACCCGCTGACGGGCGAGGTGCTGACTATCAAAATCGAGGCGATGCGCAATCTCGACGCGATTGACAAAGAGGCCCGCAAGCTGCGCTCGTTTTACGCCACCATAGATTACTCGCAGTTCGAAGGCGCGCTGCGAATGCCCACGCTCGCATCAGGGGGCGGCGTGTCTGAAATCGGGCGCTTCAAAGGGAACTTCCGCTTCCGCTTCGAAGAAGCCAAATACGTGCTCGTCAGCAAGATAGAATGAACCGGGATATGACTCTTTCCGAGAAACTGGCCAACCTGCCCACACAGCCGGGCTGCTATATATACCGCGACGAGCGGAACAAGATTCTCTACGTCGGCAAGGCTAAGAACCTGCGCAATCGCGTGCGCCAGTATTTTCAGTCCGGCCGTTCGGCGGATGCAAAGACCAACGAGCTTGTGTCGCGCATACACGACGTAGAGCTTTTCGTGACCGACAACGAAATCGAAGCCCTCGCGCTCGAATCGAATCTGATCAAAAAGCACAAGCCTCCCTTCAACGTCCTGCTCAAAGACGACAAGCAGTACCCTCACATAAAGATCACGAACGAATCAGCGCCCCGCGCCGTCATCGCGCGCCGTGTAGTAAAGGACGGCTCGCGCTACTACGGGCCTTTTCTCCCGCCGTCGCTCGCCTGGCAGACGCTCGATTTGATAAACAGACATTTTCAACTCCGCACCTGCACGATGGAGATAGACGGCCGCGCCGCGCGCCCCTGCCTCGAATATCACATAAAGCGATGTCTCGGTCCCTGCGTCAAAGAGCTTTGCACCCTCGACCAGTACGACGAAGCCGTGCGCGATGTGGAGCTTTTGCTCGATGGTAAGACCGCAGACCTTGAGGCCGCGCTCAGGCAGCGTATGCAGCGGGCGTCGGATGAGCTTCGATTCGAGGCGGCGGCCCGCTACCGCGATCAATTGAAGACCATGAGCCGTCTCGGCGAGCAGCAGAAGATGATGACCGTATCGGACGAAGACGCGGACATATTCGGCTACTATCGCGAGGAGCAGAGGCTCGCGCTTGCGCTGTTTACCATGCGCGAAGGCAAGATCATGGGCAAGCGCGAGTTTTATTGGGAAGACATTCGCGACCCGTTCGACCCCGGCCTGTTTATAGGGCAGGCTCTCAAGCAATACTATACGGCGGGCGATTACGCGCCGGGCGAGGTGCATGTGCCCGTAGATTTCGAAGACCGCGAGCTGCTCGAAGAGTATCTCTCAACCAAAAGAGGACGCCGCGTTCACATAATCGCGCCTCAGCGCGGGGTCAAACGCGACTTGATAGACCTTGTTGAAAAGAACGCCCGACTCAACTTCGATCAGAGGTTTCGCATCCAGCGGCCCGACATGCAGAAAGTTCTCGAAGAGCTTCGCGAGGCGCTTGAATTGCCCGAACTGCCTGAGCGCATAGAGTCGTTCGACATATCGAACATTCAGGGCGATGAGAACGTCGCCTCTATGGTCGTATGCGAGGACGGCGCTATGAAGAAGAGCGATTATCGCAAGTTCAAAGTCAGATCCGTAGAAGGCCGTGCGGACGATTTTCAATCGATGTACGAAGTCGTGGGCCGTCGTTACTTGCGATTGTTGCGCGAAGAAAAACCTCTGCCGAACCTCGTACTGATCGACGGCGGCAAAGGGCAGCTTGCCGCGGCCGCCCGCGCGCTCAGAGAACTTGGGCTTGAGGCGCTGCCTGCCGCAGCCATCGCCAAGCGCGAAGAGTTGTTATTTGTGAAGGGTCGCGCCGAGCCTGTGAGATTGGACCATCACTCGCCTGTGCTTCATTTGATTCAGATGATTCGTGACGAGACACATCGCTTCGCTGTCAGCTATCATCGGAAGCGGCGGGCCATGCGCGATTTCAAATCCGACCTGACTTCGATTCCGGGAGTGGGCGAGAAATTGAAGGCGAGATTGCTCCGCAACTTCGGCAGCCTGAAGAGAGTTTCAGAGGCAAGCTTTGTGGAACTGAAACCCTTCGTGGGCGAGCGCCAGGCCGCGCGCATAGTCGAACACTTCGCCGCCCTTCGCGCCGCCGAAGCCGCGACCTCTGATGATGAGGAGAGCGATTGAGCGGCGTGCCGTGATAGAATCGCGGGCAGAGAGAGATTACATTTTAGGAGAGTAAAGATGTCGAAGAATATTCAATACGTCATCGATGCTGAGGGAAGTCTGTACGGGTGCCGCTTTATACCATGAGTACAACACCTTACGATGATGCATTCAAAGACCTCGCCGAGCAAGACCCCGAAGCCCTCTTGTTGATGCTTGGCGCGCTCAATCCCGCAGAACGAGCCACCATTACTTTGCTGTCTCGTGAATTGCGTGCCTCCAAACAGATAGCCGATCAGCCCTATCTCGTGACCACCCCGGCAGGAACACGCATAGTCCATGTCGAAGCTCAAACCCGCTACGATACGGCGATGCCCGAACGTATGCTCGACTATGGGTTGAGATTATGGCTGGCGCATGAACATCAATACCCAGTAGACAGCTACGTGTTGTTGCTCACTCCGAGCGGATTGCCTGTCGAAGCGCCCGATTCGTTGAGCGTCGACGCCGGCTCGATTCTGTTGACGATAAACTATCATGTTGTGAGGATATGGGAGATGCAGGCAGCAATGGCGCTTGCGATGGGGCGGGACCAGATTCTACCGTTCGTGCCGTTGATGGATGGAGGGCTTACAGAGCTAGAGGCGAGCGCGAAGCGAGTAGTAGAGATAGAGGATGAAGAGAAGCGAGACACGTTGGTGCTGAGTTTGTTGGTGTTGAGCAGCCTGAGATATAATCCAGAGACGATAGTTGAGGTAATCAGGAGGGAGAGCATGTACAACATACCGTTGGAGCAGATAAAGGAGACACCGGGGTATCAATATCTCTTCAGGAAGGCCCTTGAGGAAGGGCGCGAGGAAGGGCGCGAAGAAGGGCGCGAGGAAGGGCGCGAGGAAGGGCGCGAAGAAGGGCGCGAAGAAGGGCGCGAAGAGGGACGCGAGGCATTGATCAGAATGGTTCGTCGCCTGGCCGACAAACGATTTCCGGGTATTCAACTTGGCGATGAGGTCGAACGTATCGGCGA
>JAKEHD010000087.1 GCA_022615215.1 Blastocatellia bacterium | reverse complement strand
TGCAGGAAAAGCGGCGTCTACGGCCGCCGCACTCCAAATAAAAGTTGCTGACCGTCAAGCTCTCGATGAAAAGTGTCAATTCATGCCGCGCAGAGTATACCATCGGCTTTAGCCGCATGGAGTCTCAGTTTTTGCCTTCGGTTAGGTCAAAATTGAGACTCCATACGCTCGCGCGAATTGGTATCTTGAGAAGGCAGGTTTGGAGTTGTTAGGTCAAAGTTGAGCCACACAGCGGGCTAAAGCCGATGGTATCCTAAGAGACCGACTTTTGAGAACCACACCCCTTTAACGGGAAGCGGGCGAAGATACTTTCTATTCAGTGGCAAGACAATTTTTGCTGCCTAAGCCTGCGCCGTCTGAACAGAATAATGCTTGATGAAATCGGCAAACCTTTCTAAAGCTTCGGGGAATCGCTCGCCGCTGGCTCCGAAGCCCAAACGGAAATGCTCAGGCATCCCGAAGCAATCGCCCGGCGCGAGCAGCACGCCGCGTTCTGCAAGCGCGCTGCAAAAGGGGCGTGAATCGCTGTTTGATACAAGCCACGGAAAAGCGGTCATCCCGCCTCGCGGCCGCACCCATCCTAAACGGTCAGCGTGCTCGGCCATGAACTTATCCAGAAACTCCAGATTCTTGCTTGTGACTGCGCGTGCGCGAGCGAATACGCAATCGCGCCTCTGAACCGCCGCCGTCGCAAGGGATTCGCACAGCGGCGAGTTTGAAATTGTGAAATAAGATCGCGCGTCCATGTATCGTTCCAACCGTTTGCGGTCTCGCTCGATTATCCATCCCACTCGCAGTCCGCTCATGCAAAACGCTTTTGAAAAATCGCCAAGCACAGTAGCGTGCGGCAGAGCGGCTGCGCCGGGCGTCTCCCGGCCATAATAGATAGGGTGGTAGACTTCATCGACGATGAACTGTATCCCTCGCTCGACGGCGAAGTCATTCAGAGAACGAAGCTCTTCATCCGTCAGCGTCGCGCCCGTAGGATTGTGCGGCGAGTTTACGAGTATAAGCTTCGTGCGCTCATCGGCCAGCGATTTTATTTCATCGATATCTATTCGATACTCGCTCTCGCGGCGCAAGAGATAAAACCGCGATTCAAGTCCGAACGACTCAGGCAAAGCGGTCATCGTGGGAAAAGCCGGGAACGGCAGAACGGCGTTTGCGCCCTGTTCGGCGGCCAGGAAAAAGAGTATCAAAAGGGCCTCCGATGCTCCGGTGACGATCTGCACGTGATCGGCATCGACGCCCTGCATATCGGCGATTGCCTCGCGCAACTCTGCGCCGCCCGCGGCATTCGAGTAAACAAGTTTTGTGTTCGAGAATCGCCGCCGCTCGTCTTCGTCAAACGAGTCGATCAATTCTTTCAAGATCCAGGATGGTCCCGTGCTCGAAGCGAGATCGTATTCAACGGGAGGGTCGGCGAAATGATACTGGTTCAACCACTGATCGAGTAAAAAAGGCGCTAACTGCATGGTTCCTCCTTATGAAAGAGCATCGAAACAGACTGATTCTCTTGTGACGCGGCGCTCGCTTATTTGAAGGAAGATTTCCTTATATCTACGGCGCGTTCGCTTTCGGCCGACAGGATGCGATACAACTCCGAGATTCGCGCAAGGTGATGGTCGTCGTGCTCGGCTATGAAGAACATCATATCGATCACTCTCATCGGCGCGTTCAATCGCGGGTGCAGACACGAACGCAGCCGGGCATCTTCATCCAGATTTTCGAGCCGCCCGGCGAACTCAAACCGCGCCTCCCGAAACTGTCGCAAAATAGCTTCGACAGGACTCAGGTTGTGATCGGCCTCGTGCGTTTTTCTATTCGTCAGGTCGGCAGGGCGAAGCTTCTCTTCACCCGCTATGAAATCATCCAGCCGCCCGGCCCATAATGGTTCGAGGTCGAGCAGGTGGCCCGCGTTCTCCTGAATCGACCAGCCGTCATTATAACGCCGGATCAGAAGCTCTTTCGAGACCTCCTTCATTCTGTCTTCCAACCGCGCGGGAGTCCCGCGAAGTCGCTCCAATACGTTCGCATACATCCAGTCGGGAATATTCAGAGAGAAGGCCCTGTCAAACCATTTCATTCTTTCCGTCATAGCGCATACTCCATCGATGCTCAAACAAACTTACGCGCGCTCGGCAAATCACACGCCGGCCGTCTGCGCGGTCAGTTCCTTGAGCGGCAGTCGAGAGGTCTCTTTCACGGCTCTCAAAACAATGGTGGTCCGCGTCGAGCTTATGCCTTCGAGGGTGTCGAACTCTTCGCGCAACAACTGTCCGAGCCTTTCGGTATCCGGGGCGCGCAGCTTCACAAGATAGCAGTCTTCGCCCGCGACTTTATGAACTTCCTGCACTCCCGGAATACGAGCCAGCAGCAATGATGTGTCTTCCCCTTCGACTCTGTAGTCGGTGTTTACAAACACGAACGCCGTTATCCCAAGCCCCAACGCCTGCGGGTCGAGCCGCGCTTCGTATCCGCGGATTATTCCTTCTTCTTCAAGCCTTCGAATTCGAGCGGCCGTATCGAATGGCGAAATGCCCGCTTGCCGCGCGATCTCTGTGTGAGGCGTCCGGGCTTCCTGCTGAATGATCGAGAGTATATTCAGGTCTATGTCATCTATCATGGCCGTGCTCCTTCGTTATCAAGGCAGCATTACTGCCTCATACAAGCGCACAAAATGTGTCCGCCGCCGAGGCCGCGCGCTGCTTCTTCACGAGCGACAGGCAGTTTTTAACGACTCCTCCGAGCCGCTTGATTCCCTCTTCGATCAGCGCCGGAGGGGTCATGGTGAAACTGAGCCGCATCATATTTTGCTGCGGCTGGCTGGAATAGAAATAATGGCCCGGACTGAAGATCACTCCCTGCTCGGCAGATCGAACGAGTATCTGATCGGCGCTCAAGCGTTCGGGCAGCCTGACCCATACGGCCATCCCGCCTTCGGGTTTGTCCCAGGCCGCTTCTTCAGGAAAATATCTTTCCAACGCCTCAAGCATAATATCGCGATGCTGCGCGTAGACCTTCTTCACCCGCTTTATATGTTTTGCGAGGAGTCCGCGCCTTGAGAACTCATAGATCGCCGCTTGAGTGAGAAGGCTCGCATGCAGGTCGATCTCCTCTTTGGCGCGGTTCAGATGACTGATGACTACGGGCGGCGCTGCTATCCATCCGACGCGCAGGCCCGGAAACCCGACTTTGGAAAAGCTGTTGATATAAATGACAAGCCCGTACCTGTCGAGCGCTTTGAGCGAAGGTAGCGCCGCGCCCTCGTAGCGCATCTCTCGATAGATGTCGTCCTCGACCACCGGGACGCGGTGCCTTGCGGCAAGCTCTATCAATCGCCGCCGCGCCTCTGTGTCCATAGTCGCGCCCGTCGGGTTATGAAAACTCGGTATCGTGTATATGAGTTTTATGCGGCGCTGTGAGAGAACATCTTCCAGAACGTCGAGGTCCATGCCCCGCTCCCCCACGGGCACGCTCACGAATTTGTTCGTGCCGCCGCAGAATACGCTGAGCGCCCCCGGATAGGTCGGGTTCTCTATGGCGATCTCATCGCCCGGCCCTACGAGTATCCGGCGAATCAGGTCGAGGGATTGCTGGCATCCGTTCGTGATGAGGACTTCATCCGCATTCGCCCTTATGCCTGAGAGCGCCATCTGAGATACGAGGTATTCTTGAAGCGGAGCGTACCCGTTGCTCAGTCCGAGTTGAAGCAACACGCGGCCCTCTTTTCTCAGCACGCGGTCTACGGAACGGCGGAAATCATCGAGCGGAAACAGCTCCGCCTGCGGCAGCGAGTAGGCAAACGATATGGTCTCTTCGCCGGGACGCTGATGGAGCACGCCGCTGATCCAGGAGTTGCGATTCTGCTCGGTGAGCAGCGCGTTCCAGGGCATAGGCGAAGGCTGCGTGCGCGCGCCGTCGGCTTGCTTTTTGATTTTTACAGGGATGTCATTTACGAAGGTGCCTCGCCCGACCTCGGAGCTGACAAGGCCGTCGGCCACCAGTTCCGCATAAGCAGTTGTGACGGTCGTTCGATTGACGCCGAGCGCCTTCGCAAGCTCTCGATTTGCGGGCAGACGGTCGCCCGCGCCGAGCGTTCCACTCTCGATCATATCGCGCACCTGATCGACTATCTGTGTGTAAAGCGGTATGCGGCTTTCGCGGTCGAGTTCTATGAACACAGAAACGGGCCTCCGAAAATTGGCTTACTCTACCAGACCATTTTAATAGAAAGATGAATCGTGTAAAGAACCAATTACGGGCCAATTCGTGCGGGCCAATCAGGGGCAAAAAAATAGCCACAGAAACACACAGAAGCACACGGAAAAAATCTCGGCTCAGGTAATCAGTTTGTTATCAGCAGTAAGCGGGCGATGAAGGTTGAGCTATTGCGCCTTGAAATTCTTTCTCGCTCATCCGCAATTCGGTTGATGGGAATACCCTGCCTGAACCGTAACATCCACAATTCAATCACATGAGCCGAAATCCTTCTGTGAACTTCTGTGTGTTTCTGTGGCCGTATTTCATTGCGCGGCGGGGCGCGCGTGTGCGGTTCCTCGAAATACGGCGTTCAAAAACAGCACATTCAGGCCGTCCATATAGGCGCGGAAATTCGGGTCCGCCGTGAACCCTATGACCAGTCCGCGCCCTCGCGATTGCACGACCAGGAATGGCTTGTAGGCGAGTTGTTTTCTATTCTCTTCCCAGAGATACCCGCTTGCGAGAAGCTGGTCAGGCCCTTCGAAGATAGCGGCATTCACACCATTATTGAGCTTCAGAGGAGTGAATATAGTGCGCCCGTCGACCAGGACATGCACTCGGTTGCTCATACCTGCTGTGATCCAGTGATCGCGGTTCAATCGCGCTCGCGCAAGAACACCGGGGACCGCGTCGGGCATTTCGCTGTCGGGTTGAATGGCCTTGTTGTAATCCTCTTCGGTCGCAAGCAGTTTTCCCGGAGACCGCCGCTGAGGAGGTTGCTGATTCCTTCCCGCCGCTTCGGGCGTCTGCGGGGCTTCAGGTCTTCTCGAAGAGCTTCCCTCACCAGCAAGTGTTTCTTCGGAGGTTGCAAGCAACCCTGTATTCGAATCGGCCAGAAAAGAGACGGCCCCGCTGCCCAGGCCGATCAATGTGCCGCCCGCTGAGACCCAGTCTCTTAGTCGCCTTACGCCTTCTGTTCCGAATACGGATGAGTATCCGCCGCCGAATCCTGCGCCCGGAAGAATCAGCACGTGGAAGCGGCTCAGGTCGGCCGATGCGAGTTGCTGAGTGCGAATCGGAGTCACAGGATAGCCGAATTGGCGTTCGAGCACGAAACGTGTAGCGCCCGCCGAGTTCGAAGACGTGGGCGCATCCCATGCGAGGGCTATCCTGGGCTTTCGCATGTAAACAACATTGCGGCTGCCGAAATTCACTCCGTCTTCGACCCAGCCGGTATCGGTCGCGTGAATTTCTGCTCCGGTCGAAGCGGCCAGTCTTTCAAGCGTCTGCCGCAGGCCGGGCGGGTTGTCTTTCACCTTGAAGATCAGTGTGCCGGAAGGGAACTCTCTTCCCTGTTGAGTGAAGGCTTTGTCTGTGCTTGAAATGCGCAAGCCTTCTCTGAGCGAAGCCACGAGCAAGCGGCCCGCGGCGGCCGTGCCCCAAGGGGCGAGGTACGCGACCTCGGCCTCTCCTCCCATCACTCGGCCCGGAGGAATCAACTCGGGCTTCACCATCTCGGAAGCGGCGCGCGAACTCTCCGAGCAAGCGACCGCCTCGACGTTGTACATCATAGGCAATGACCAGGCTGTAACGTCGTAGATTTCATCGGGCAGGCTCTTTCTGCGGCGGCGCTCCTGCTCTTTCAGGAACACTTCTTCCATAGGAACATTCTCGTCGAGCAATGTGCGTATGAGCCTTTTGGAAGGCTGGGCGAGCGAAATTATATAACTGCCCGCAGGGTATTCACCGCCGCAGGCGCGGAACTGCGAGGTCGCGCGTTTGATCTCGACGCCCTGTTGACTGAGGATTGCGGCCAGTTTATCTACTGTGGATGTGTCGCCCCGGCGCGGCAGTATGTACTCTTTTATATTTTCCGTGCTGCCTTCTTCTATGGCGGTCTGACGATAGCGATAGAAATCGTTCAAGAGTTTTTCTCTGTTGCGCGCCGCCGTCTCGGCCGTAGAGACCGAAGCTACGAAGTGATGGCGGACGCTGTCGCGGAAGTGCATGGTCGTTTCGTCGCTGCGGCGGACTATAAGCCCGCGCACGGATGCCTGCTCATAAGTCATGGCGACGCTCCCGTAATAGGAGGGCCAGCTCGCGCCATAACCGGGATAGAAAGCGTCATAGACTTCGCGCGTGAAATAATCGAAGCCGTACTCGTCGAACCACTTCGCATTATTGCGCCCGAACAGGTGCAGGCTATCGCGCTGATCTTTTGCAAGGTGCGGATTGTAGGGAACGGCTTCGGGAGCGAAGTAATAAGTCGAGTCGGTCCCCATCTCGTGAAGGTCGACAAATACCAGGGGGAACCATTCGAGCAGGGCGCGCACGCGGCCTTGAGTTTCGGGCTGAGTGAG
>JAKEHD010000552.1 GCA_022615215.1 Blastocatellia bacterium | reverse complement strand
TAGTCAAAAAGGAGCGGAAAAAACTTTCATCCAAGGCCGCGTGAAGTATAGTCGACCTCGGTTGCGGAAGCGGCGTATGGGCTGAGCAGCTTATGAAGGCAAATTATCGCGTCCTCGGAATAGATATATCGGAAGCAATGATACGAATCGCGCGGCGAAGAGCGCCTCGTGCCGAGTTCCGAGCAGGGTCATTCTTTGAAGCCGACATCCCTCCGTGCAACGCCGTCACCTCGATCAGCGAGTGTCTCAACTATCTGGTCCATTCGAAGAATCATAAACAAACGCTCGTCGGACTCTTCCGCCGCATATACAGGGCGCTCGTTCCAGGCGGCGTCTTCATCTTCGACATAGCCGAACCGGGACAGGTCACGCATGGGATTAAAATGAGAGGCTTCTCTGAAGGAGAATATTGGGTAGTGGTACTCGAAAAGGAAGAAGACCCGGAGCGGGCGGTATTAACGCGCCGAATCACGAGCTTTCGAAAGGTAGGAGAACACTACCGTCGGAGCGACGAACTGCATCGGCAGCGATTATACAAAGCGGCGGACGTAGCCGGGCAGCTTAGGAAAGCGGGCTTTCGAGTTCGGACGATGCGAAGCTATGGCGAGCACCCGCTGCCGAAAAATCATGCAGCCTTCATCGCGCGTAAGCCGACTTGAGAAGGCAGCGAGAGCAGGTCTTACGAGGCTAGACCCCGACAGTAATGAATTACCTGAATCAGCTTTTGCAATAAGCCGAGAGATAGTAGAATTGGTTCTGAAAGTTCGCAGAGTCGGATACATCAAGGTCGGTTTATATGTGGGAAGTAAGTGCAAATCAGGTGATTCACCTTCGAACTCCAGGCGGAGATCGGTTCACCGAGTTTGTTGATTCACTAATACGCGCACAGGCGCATCTTTGCTCACTTCCTTCCTCTGAAATAAGAACCAATCTTCGAACCAACATTCGAGATGGCGGGGTGGATACTGAGGTTTGTCAGCCCGCCCCCTCTGACCCGACAGGGTGGATTAGAGATCATCCCACTATCTGGCAGTATAAAGCCGGAGCATATAGAAATATTTCAGACAATGACATGAAGAAGGAAATAAACAATGAGTATTCAAGAAACCGCATTCAGAACGGTTATGCCTATAGGTTATGCGTATGCGATGAGCTTCCACCTGAAAGAGTTGAGGAATGGGAGAAGTTATTGACAGCGGAAGCTCGCGCTATCAATCCTGATGCTCCAGAAGCAAAGGTTCTTTCGGCAAGCAGCCTTGCAGATTGGGCAAGTAACCTTCCGGCAGTTGCGCTTCGATACTTTCTCCCGAAACTAGCAACGATTTGTTTACATCTGGAAGCTTGGAAACAAAGTATTACTGAGGCCACCCCTGAATTTGTACCTGTTCGAGATTGGGAAGATGTTCAAACCAGACTTGCCCAACATGTAAACTTTTCATTTAATCCGACTCAAGTGGTCTTGCCCATTTCAGGGGAAGCCGGTGTTGGAAAGACACGCCTTGCTTATGAATATCTGGCCTCTTCGGAAAATGCCAGGCACCTTGTTGTTTATACTTCGGATGAGGAAAATGCAAAACAAATAGCGATACGGTTAGCCAATAAGCAATCTCTGCAAGCGATATTAGTAGCTGACGAGTGCGGTGTTATAGGTCGAGTGCAATTGCAAGCTTTATTAAACGGCGCTAGAAACAGGATACGTATCATCACCATCGACAACTCTCAGGAGCGGTACGGTCAGGAGCCGCTGAATCGGGTCGAACGAATAACGCCGGATACGGTCGAGGTAATACTCAGCCGCAACTTCCCTGACGTTCCATCGGAGCGAAGAAGAATCTATGCCGGTCTTTCTCACGGGTTTGTGCGGTTAGCCGCCGACCTTTGCGGGCAGGACGGACTGATTCAGTCTGTAGGACACGTAGGGCCGGTGTTGAGTAGTATCCAGGAGTATTTGCGATTTCGCCTTCAGGAAGAAAGGCTTTCCGTTCTTCAAGCTCTTTCACTTGTAACCAAAGTAGGGATGAAGGGGGATGTCGAGAGAGAACTCGATGATTTATGCTCACTCACCGACCTTGATCGACGCGAACTAAAGAGCATAGCCAATGGTCTTCATGATGGACCCGGTTTTGTAGCGCGAGGCGGCCGATTTTTTTATGTGACTCCAGAGATAATCGCGCAGGCTGCTTTCGATATGGCCTGGAACCGCTGGGCTAAACATGAGACAGAAGAGTTTTTGGCCCGTGTTCCTCAATCACTTCTGGAATCTTTTCTTAAACGCGTTGCGAAAAGCGCTAATGAGGAGGTCCGCCGGGTTGTTGGCGAGTTTTTTCGCGGATGGGCCTGGTCACTTGCGCCCGGACAATTAGCCTCGTTCCAAGAGGTTGATCGATTAGTAGTTTTGGTCGAGGTAGAACCTGATACATACCTTCCGATTCTTCGCCAACTTGTCGAGCAAGCTTCCATTGAAGAACTGAAAGCCGTAACCGGTGAAGGAATTTCCGGCAGATGGGGACCGCGCCGTTCTCTTGTGTGGGCCGCCGAAGCGTTGGCAGCATTCCCCGAACACTTCAGCGATGCGGAAAGTATACTTCTCAGGTTGACGCTGGCCGAATCAGAGCCACAAATTGCCAATAACGCTACGGGTATCTGGAGTCAACTCTTCGGCATCGTGCTATCTGGAACAGCAACCCCCTTTCCAGAACGATTGGAACTCCTACGCGAAAGACTGAAATCTGAAGATAATAGAGTATCTTCGCTTGCGTTTGAAGCACTAAATCAAGTCTTCAACGATCACCGCTCTCGCATGATCGGTCCTGATATTGTCGGAGGCAAAATTGTTCCTGAAGAGTGGCGTCCAAAGACTAATGCTGAATATAAAGACTGCATAAGCAGGACTGTTTCACTTCTGCAAGAATTTATTACAGCATCTGACGAATGCCCGGAATCGAAACGAAAAGCCCATAGTATAGCGTTGCGGCATTGTAGATATCTGCTCGACTGCGGATTTCTTGAGAAGATCAAAACCATATTTGATAATGAATATTTAAATGATGAATTGCGGGTCGGCCTGATACAAGCAGCGGAGGATTTCCTTGCCTTTGATGCTAAAAAAGAATTAGGGATACCGCCCAGCTATACAGGGCAAGTAAGAGACTGGCTTCAGATTCTCAAGCCCCAGGACTTTCACGGCAAATTGGTATCTTTAATCGGAGTTGATATGTGGCATCCTGCCACTCTGGCTAATAAGGAAGAGTGGCAGGCCCAAATTCAAGCTATGGCCATCGAATGTCTTGAAAATCTGGAAGCCTTCAAAAAAGAACAGGGATGGCTATTTTCGCCCCAGGCACAAAGCGCCTTTCTCTTAGGTCAAGAACTCGGAACGCTGGATGAGTCCGCTCATCTGCTTGATTTTATAATCGAATCCAGCGTGCAGTTTGAATCCACAGAGCTTGCAAGAGGGTATATCGGTAGACTACTTAATTCTTTTCCCGGATATGCGGACAGAGTTAATCAACGAATAGACAAAATCCAGGAAGACCTGCCCGCGCTTGCATTTGAATTGTTCACGTCTGGCGGTGATCGAACCAGAGCGCTTCAACGGACGCTAAGGCTTGTAGAATCTGGAAAATTATCGCCTCGATATTTAAGGCAATTTGTTTACTACGTTGGCTCGCGGGATATAACCTTCGATGAAATCGAGCAAATCCTGTCCCTTTTGATTAAAGCTATAAAGGCAGGAGATACGGGTGCAACTACAGTTGCAATCGAGTTTCTTGGGTATCGCTCAAATAAAGCAGAGGTTTGGGAGCACGCACAAATCCGGGAGTTGGCCTGGCAAGTCTTGGAACTTACTGCCGCCAATGGAGAAGGAAAGCCATATTGGTGGTCAGCTATACTGATAGCTCTCGCGGATTATGATCCGAACCGCGCGACGAAAATAGCCGCTTCGGGGCTCGCTATGCTGGATTCGAGAAACTTCAGCCATGAAGACAACTGTAAGAAAGTGATTGGTAGACTCGCGGCAAAATACCCCTATGAAGTAATGCAGCATGTAGGCGAAGTGATCCTTGACGATCAACGAGGCAGGTTTTTTTATTTTCGTAACTATCGTGATCTGATCGCTGCTTTACCGGATCAAGTAGTTATTGATTGGCTGGAAAATCATGGGGTTGAGGCCGCACGGCGGTTGGCCAGGCACTTGCCAATTCCCCAACTGAAAGCAAATGGAGCAACAGTACCACCTCTGACCGAATATGTATTACGCACATTTGAGGATGATGAAATAGTGTTTGATGCGTTCCGCGATGGTGTACATGACTTGCAAGCGTACTGGGGAGATATTGCTGCACAACATGAAATGGAGGCGCAAACCGCAGAAAAATTCCTCAACCACCCGCTAAAACGAATACGAGAATGGGCGCAATACGAAATCCAGAGCGCAAAGCAAATCGCAGAAATGTGGCGTCAACATGAAGAAGAGTATCTCCTTGAGTAAGAACCTCCCATCTTGATGTTTTCAGTTTTAAGGAAAACTTGCTATTCATACCAAGTACGTGTTGGCTCTATTCTTTCGAGCGAGCTTGAACGATCTCTCCGGCGATGCTCCGTGTTACTATGATGCTTTATATGAGGTGAGGTTATGACCAACGCAACACTGGAACAATTGATCGAAGCCGCCCGCGCGCTGCCGCCCGATGAAAGAAGGCGATTGCGCGAATGGCTCGAAGAGCAGGAACGCGAAATCGCCCGCGAGCAACAAAAGAGTGAAGAACTCCAACGAGAGCAGGAACGATTTCAAAAATCACTGGCCTGGGTAAAGGAACACACGGGAGAGTACCTCGGCCAGTGGGTCGTGCTCGATGGCGACCGCCTCATCAGTCACGGCACTGATGGAGGACTGGTTTATGATGAAGCTAAAGCAGCCGGAATCGAAACCCCTTTCCTCCTCCATGTCGTTGAGGAGGAAGGACCATTTTATGCGGGGTGGTAACGATGCCTTATACGCTCAATTTTATGGCAATCCATGACTACGACACCAGAGATGTCGGCATAGATATTCCCGTCGTCCTCCGGTTCGGCTCCGATACTGTCGGGTTGAAAGCCAAAATCGATACCGGATCGAGTCTCTGCATCTTTGAGCGACTCTACGCTAAAAAACTCGGCCTTGATATTGAAAGCGGCTCTCACCAGCGAATCAGCACCGTCACGGGGAGCTTTCTCGCTTACGGGCATGAGGTCACGCTTTCCGTTCTCGGCATAGAGACCAGTGCGGTCGTTTACTTCGCCGAAGACGAAAACTTCTCCCGCAATGTGTTGGGCCGTCAAGG
>JAKEHD010000086.1 GCA_022615215.1 Blastocatellia bacterium | reverse complement strand
TCTCCGCAGAATTCGCACGGCGATACACCGTGCGCCGAAGCGTCCTGCCGGGCGAGCGGCTGAACGCGTCGTTACGCCGTCTGCGGTCGGCGTAACAAATACTTCTACCGCTACCAACCGCCCACGCCCGCGAAGGATTTGTTGGCGGAGTTCTGGCATTTGGAGAAGGAAGCGGAGAAAATGTTGGAAGGGCTGGCGGAGGGTCGTTGACGGTTCACGAAACGGGAATGGAGATAAGGCTATGCCGCAATCACTCGCAAAGGTTCTGGTCCATATCGTCTACAGCACGAAGAGGCGTCATCCGTGGCTGCGAGACGAAGAGATTCGGCGTCAACTCTACGCTTATAAGGCGACGATTCTCAGGAATAACGTCGATACTCCCGCGTTGATCATCGGGGGATTCGAAGACCACATTCATGCGCTGTGCCTGTTGTCGCGAAAATTTGCCATAAAAGATGTGATTGAGGAAGCCAAGACCGAAACCACCAAATGGATCAAGAAGCAGGGACCGCAATACGCGGATTTTCACTGGCAGTCAGGGTATGGCATTTTCTCAGTGAGTGAATCGAATGTGGAGCAAGTGAAGCGGTACATTGCGAATCAAGCGGAACATCACAAGAAGATGTCGTTCCAGGACGAATTCCGCAAGTTGTGCAAGCGTCACGGGGTTGAGATTGACGAGCGATATGTAGGGGATTAAGTCACGTATGGGGTCAGGTCGAGTGAGTCAATGTTGGCATTTCGTTCCGAAGGTGGTGGACCGGCACCACGAAGTCCCGAAGGGACGGTCCTATATCAGCCCAGGCCAACGGCCTGGGTTGACGAACCAGACGAGGGTAAAGTGTTAGCCCCGAAGGGGCGGCACTAATGGGGCAATCATGAATCGATGCGAGCATGAACGTGGAATTAGGGACGCCCCTTTGGGGCTTCGCGTGGTTCGCGCGCGCCGTCTGCGAAGTCCCGAAGGGACGGTTCTATATCAGCCCAGGCCGTCGGCCTGGGTTGACGAACCAAACGGGGATCAAATGATAGCCCCGAAGGGGCGGCACTAATCGGGCAATCATGGATTAATGCAACCATCATCGTGGAATTAGGGACGCCCCTTTGGGGCTTCGCGTGGTTCGCGCGCGCCGTAACCCAGGCCGTTGGCCTGGGCTGGCATAAGGCCGCCACGTTGTGGCGAGAGAGAGCGGTGATGCGAATCGCGTCACCGATGTCTCCTGAAAATCGCTCGCCGGGTTCTTGCGACTTGAGAAAGATATGGAGAAAATGTTGGAGAGGTTGGTATGATGAATTTCGCGGAATCGCACGAACCTTGGCTTGGTCAAGTCCCGGCGGATTGGAATCGAAGCCGGATTCGTAACGTGGCGGTGTTGTCTCCTGGCTACTCCGGCACTCCACCGACTGCGGACGAGTTTTGCACTATCGTGCCGATGGAATTGCTCTCAGAAGATGGGGGGATTGATGTGTCGAACCAGAAACCTGCGGAAGAGGCACAATCGGGACTCACACTCTTCGAGCAAGGTGATGTGCTCTTCGCAAAAATTACGCCGTGCATGGAAAATGGTAAAGGCGCATTCGTCGGCAAATTGCCAACCCGGTACGCTTTTGGCAGCACAGAATTTCACGTTCTTCGTCCGTCGCGACGGGTGGATGGAAAGTTTCTCTACTACGCCACATTCAATCCCGTGTTTCGCGCATACGCAGCCGAGAACATGACCGGGGCAGCCGGGCAAAAGCGCGTCTCCAGTCGCTTCTTGAAAGATACACGTTTGTTCCTACCGCTGCTCCCGGAGCAAAAGCTTATCGCGGCATATCTGGATGCGAGTTGTGCGGCGATTGACGCGGCGGTGGCTGCTAAACGCAAGCAACTGGAAACTCTCGACGGTCTGCGCAAGGCTACTATCACGCGCGCTGTCACGCAGGGGCTGGATCCTTTGGTCGAGATGCAGACGACCGATGTGGATTGGATTCCAAAAGCCCCCAAGCACTGGCGAGTTGTGCGAGTCAAAGACGTGTTCGACTTTTTCAACACAAAACGCGTTCCGCTCAGTGCCGCCGAACGTGGGATGATGACCGAGAAGATATATGATTACTACGGTGCATCCGGAGTAATTGATAAGGTTGAGGATTATTTGTTCGATGGCACTTACATACTCATCGCGGAAGATGGCGCGAATCTTCTCAACCGCTCAAAGCCACTGGCATTTCTCGCTTCAGGAAAGTTCTGGGTAAACAATCACGCTCACATCCTCAAGCCACGCTGGGGCGGCGATGACACGTTTTTTGTAAACCTGCTCGAGTGTCAAGACTATTCGCTCTTCGTCACTGGGGCAGCGCAGCCAAAGCTTACGATGGAGAATCTGGGTCGCTACAAGATTGCTGTGCCGAAGCCCGCCGAGCAACGATTGATTGCGGCATTTGTCCGCGAGAAGGACGGAGAGTTTCGCGCGCTGCCTGCACAGATCGAAGCACAAATCGAAACCCTCACTGCCTACCGCAAATCGCTGATTCACGAATGCGTCACCGGTCAGCGGCGGATCACGGAGGCGGACCTGAAGCAGATGAAAGCGCATGGCTAAACGCAAAAAAGCCCCGGAACTGGTCTTTCAACAGCACATCGCGGATTTTCTCGTCCGCGAGCATGAATATGGCGTGCTCGAACAGACCGATATCACCGACACAGAGCATTTCATCGCAGAAGATCATCTCTGGGCTTTCCTCAATGCCACCCAGTTCGACACTATCAAGAAACTCGCGGACGACTACGGAGCGGACGCGCGGGAAGAGGTGTTCCGCGCCCTCAGAAATGAACTGGCGCATACGCCGCTTTGGATGCTCCTCCGCCACGGATTGAAGGTGCGCGGACTGGAGTTCCGGCTCTACTACCCCAGGCCCCGCTCCTCCGAGAGCGCCGCCGCCGGCAAATACGGCGAGAATCGTATAACCTTTCGACCGCATTTCTACTTCGGCAAGACAAACCGGGAGATCGATTTCGTCTTCTTCCTCAACGGCCTGCCCATAGTGGCGCTGGAGTTGAAACACGAGAAGAACCAGAACGTGCATAATGCCGTAGCACAATTCGCCGCCCGCGATCACGCGCTCAGGATTTTCCAACATCCGTTCCTTTATCTCGCCGCCGATACGAGCGACGTGATGGCCGCCACAGACCCTCGCCAGGAACAGAACTTTCGCTGGCATAACATGGGGCTGACGAACGAGCCCCTTACCACAGATGGCAGCCAATACCCGGTGGAGTTTCTTTACCGCGAGGTGCTGTCCAGAGAGCATCTGCTCGAAGCGCTCTCGTTCTTCCTCGTTCACGTGCCCAGGCGCGAAGCCGATGAGGATAGACCTGAGCGCCCGGCCTTCACCTTGTTTCCTCGCTATCACCAGAGCCGCACCGTCCGAAAGGTGGCCGATGACATCTCGGTCCATTTCGCCGCAAACGGCGACATCGGCCGCAAATATCTCATCAATCACTCCGCCGGAAGCGGCAAGACGCTCACTATTTGCTGGTTGGCCGACCGCCTCCACAGCCTCTTCAAACCCGGCACAAACGAGAAGCTTGTGGATCAGATATTCATCCTCACCGACCGTAAGTCGCTCGACACGAATATCAAGGACGACATAGAGAACTTCACGCACCTCAAGGATGTCGTCGGGCTGGCGAAGAAGTCCGACGATCTTCCTCGCTTCCTCAATGCGCGTAAGCCGATCATCGTCACCACCCAGCAGAAGTTCGCCTGGGTGCTGGAAGAGTTAGAAAATAACCCGAAACTGAAGAAACTGCGGGTTGCTTTCCTTATTGACGAAGCCCATCGCTCGCAGGAAGGCAAGATGGGCGCGGCCATTCGATTGCCGTTCCGCAATGCGGATGAACCCGATACGGACGCTCCGGAGCCAGACCCCGAAGAGCAAATCGCAAAGGTCATCCGTGAGCACGACCGCAATCAGCTTTTCGTCGCGTTCACCGCCACACCAGCGCCCGCCACAGTCAACCTGTTCGGCGAGCCGTTCGATACATACAGTGAAGCCGAAGCTATCGCCGAAGGCTATATCGTCGATGTGGCCGCCAGCATCATTTCCTATAAAACGCTCTACAACATGCATTGCCCGATAGTCCCCAGGCCGGACGAGAAAAAGCTTTACCCGAAAGGCGTTGTGTCGAAGGCGCTCCAGAACGTGGCGTTCCAGGACGACGGTCTCATTCAATACAAATCCGAGGTGATGCTCCGCATATTCGAGAAAGACGTGATGCCGCTCATAGGCGGACGCGCCAAAGCCATGATCGTGGCCACCTCCCGCGTGGCCGGATTGCGGTATTTCCAGATCATCAAGGAAAAACTGAAAGAGCGCAGCGCTGACTACAAAGTGCTTTACGCCTTCTCCAATTTCGTCCACCCGGAAACCAACCTGCCGATCAGCGAGCACGCCGTGAACGAGTTGAAGGAGGGCGAATTGATAGAGGAGCGTTTCGAGGGGGATGATTATCGCCTGATGATCGTGGCGAACAAATTTCAGATGGGTTTCGATCAACCGCTGCTCGCCGGTATGTTCCTCGACAAGCCGGTGATGGATCGCAACGCTGTGCAGACGGTGTCGCGGCTGAATCGCTGTCACGAGGGCAAGAAAGATGTCGTGGTCGTGGACTTCACCAACAATGCCGGGGCCATTCTCAAAGCATTCGGGAAATACCGCAAAGGTACACCGTTCGAGCCGGAAGAGCCGGATCAGGAGTTTTGCCTGAAATTGCACGCCGAAATTTTGGCGGCGGGTCTGTTCACGCAGAAGGATGCTGCGGATGTTGGGAAGCTGCTCGCGACGGGCACAGATGCCCAGGTCCAATTCTCTGTCAACGCGCTGCGGAATCGCTTTCAGGCGAAACTTACAGACATGGATGAGCGCAAGGCGTTCGTTTACCTGCTCGCCCGCTTCGTCAGTAGCTTCCACTTTCTGACTTGCTTCTTCACTTATGCGCCAGAGATCGAGGAGTTCGTCACTTTCGCCGAATACGTCGGCCCACAATTGATTAAAGAAGGCAGCGTGTCCGAATTAATGAAACTGATTCGCCGGACAGAAGTCACAAAGGCCGCTGTTGAATATCAAGGCGAAGTCCGCAGCGGCGGCCCTGTGAAGCTCAAGGTGGGCAAAGGCAGGAAAGGCCCCGGCCCGCCGCCGAAGAAGGTTTCCGTCCGAGACATGATTGAAGAGATTCGCGCCAGGTTCGATATCAGCGACGAGGAAGCTCTCTACATCAAACAAGTCACCGAGGAAAAAGCGGCCGACCCGACCATCCGCAGCACCGTCACGGCGCACCGGGAAGATCGTATCTATCTCGAAGGCGCTTACCGGGGGCAAGTCAACGGAGAGATCCAGACGGCCTACGACGAGCGCGGACGCTACGAGGAATTGGCCGATCCAAAGTACATGGATACCGGAGGCATTTTCGACATTATGGCGGTAACAGTGATACAGCATCATCTGTCATTCGCCGCATGAGGTTATGAGCAGAACGATTGACCAGATTCCCGAAGCAGACCGCCCGCGAGAAAAGCTTCTCCGCAAAGGCGCTCCTGCCTTGAGCGACCAGGAGTTGCTTGCGGTTCTTCTCGGTAAAGGCACACCAGGGATGGATGTCATGACGCTCGCCGGGAAGCTTGCACGGCTCATTGATGAGAAGGGGCTGAAAGTTACTGCCGAAGACCTTATACAATTTGAAGGCGTAGGCGATGCGAAAGCCACCTTGATTCTTGCGGCGCTTGAGTTCGCCCGCCGTCGCATCAAACCGGAGGGTGCGAAGATTGAAACCCCGGCCGATCTGCTGCCTCATGTCCGGCACTATTCCGACCGGAAGCAAGAACATTTTCTCTGCGCCACAATCAACGGGGCGAACGAAATTCTGAACATCCGTGTCGTTTCGATAGGCCTTATTGATCGCAGCCCGGTTCATCCGCGCGAAGTCTTTGCGGATGCGCTTTCTGACCGCGCATCCGCAGTCATTGTTGCTCACAATCATCCTAGTGGCGGACTCGAACCGTCACTAAGCGATATCAACATCACCGCCCAGCTTAAAGCTGCGGGCGCAATCATAGGCATCGACTTGCTGGACCACATCATCTTCAATCGAACTGGATACTTCAGTTTTCTTGAAGACGGAAGGCTGTAGGGAAAGGGGCGGTGCTTGCACATCTGGAGAGGTGCTTGACATGCCAGGAATTTTGCGATCTGTTTCTCCGAAACCATACTCTGCTGAAAGAGACAAGATAATTTCGCTCGGTGCTAAGATAGTAGTGATGAATTTAAAGCGAAGAACGTTTTGGAAACACCTGTTTCCGATCGGTCTCATAATGCTCGCTTTTTTGGCGAACCCATCAGAGAGTGTTTTCGGCCAAAACAGAGGCGCACAGGCGAAATTGGATGAGAACATGAAGAAATGGTCCTCGATCAAAAAGGCGGACTATCAATACACCTTTCGACTTACATGCTATTGCCCGCAGCAATTTACCAGACCTGTCCGCGTATCGGTTCGTGATGGTGAAGTGGAAGAGGTCAAATATATCGTCAGCGGCGAACAGGCCGACATATCGATGTTCGAGCATTACCTCAAAATAGAGCGGCTCTTTTGGATCATCCAGGACGGCATCGACCGCAAGGCGCATAAGATAAATGTTTCATACCACTCTGAGTTCGGGTATCCAAAGTCTGTTTATATCGATTACAAGGAAACCACGATCGATGAAGAAATAAGGTTCGAAGTCGAAGACCTTGTATTTTGATACGGCCATTCAATATAATGAGGGCATCGTAGAGGCCTGAGTCTCTGCTTCAAACCTGCGCCGACCGCGACTCCCATCCACAAAGAAAAGTGAGGATAAAGATGCTGAAAAAGTCTCTGGCAATAGTAGTCGTCTCTCTGTGTCTGTTGTCGGGCAAAAGCGGAATGGCTTTAGGCCAGTCATCGCAAACCGGCTCGGTTTTGAGCCGACAGGCCGAGCAGATAAAAAAGAAGGTGGAGAAGATAGCGATAGGCGAGGACATCGCCGTCCATCTACGCAGCGGAGGGGAATTATGCGGAGCCGTCTCCAGAATCGGAGATGAAAGCTTTGAGATCGCCGAAGTCGATTTGAAGCAAAATATCACTGTCAAGTACGGCGATGTGAAGAGAGTCTGGAAGGGATACGGCAAGATAAATCATTCGACGGGCAGGAGGGTAAATCCGCGATCCGGTTTGTTTGCGAGATTCGCCATAATGGGAGGAATGATCGCTATTGCTTTCTTCCGAGCAATGTCGGCGAGGTGACCGCTCTCGTGCCGTTTCAAACCTGCGCCGACCGCGACTCCCATCCACAAAAAAAGTGAGGGTAAAGATGCTGAAAAAGTTTCTTGTGATTATAGTCGTCTCTCTGTGTCTGGTGTCAGGCAAAAGTGGAATGGCTTTATGTCAGTCATCGCAAACTGACCCGGTTTTGAGCAAGCAGGCTCAGGAGGTAAAGAAGAAGGTGGAGAAGATAGCGATAGGTGGTGACATCAGCGTCCGTCTGCCCAGCGGAAAGGAACTGTACGGGACCGTCTCCAGAATCGAGGATGAAAGCTTTGAGATCGCCGAAGTCGATTTGAAACGGATCATCTCGATCAAATACAGCGATGTGAAGAAAGTCTGGAAGGGATATGGCGGTAAGGGTCTTCTCTCTGGAAAAAGGCCGAATCCGCGAACCAGTAAGATATGGTTTATCGCCGTAATAGGAGTAATCTTCGCTCTGGCTGCCATCGGGTTAAATTCAACGAAATAACCCTGCTCTATATTGCGGCTGTGATATGAGGGATTTCCCGGCTTGTGCGGTGAAAACAGGAAGGCCCTGGAAAGATAAGGGGCGAGGCTGCGTCGATATGCCTCGCCCTAATGCTTTTTGTCATTGCTCAATCAAGCCGTCCGGCTACCGGTCGCTATCCCTTGCCGGTTCCGGCCTTGCTCTCGGCGCTGAAAGCCCCGCTCCGAGATGGTCGTAGTTGAGCGCGGCGTTGAATAGCAGGAAGAATGCTCCGTGCGTCTGATGACGCCACATGGGGTTGGTCGCAAACATAACGACATGGCCTTTCCCTACAGGCACGTCCACTACGGCAGGTTTCCCCGCAAGCTCTCTGCCGCCCGCAAGCATGCCGCTTACGAGCAGTTTCTTTTCATCCGTTACGAACCTCAATACGATGCGGGGCCTGAGATTGCGCGGCGTGACCAACTGGCGTATATCCTGATTATCTTGGGCTTCGCTCGAATCACGCTCAGGCGGCGGGCCTGGCTGAGGCATTCCCTGAATCACATCAGGGTCCGTGAGGCTTCCACGTCCCGAAGCTCGCTGGCCGCCGCCGCCGCCTCCGAATCCGCCGCCGCCGCCCCGGCCTCCGAATCCGCCTCCTGCGCTCACCTGTAGCAGAGGCGACTGGTTGAAGTAGACCTGAAGCGACTGGTCATAACCATAAGCTATGGGGCTGTTGCGGTCGGCGAATGTCGCGTTGTAGATGGAGCCGCGCGCCCTTAGCTCTCTCGAATCCTGAATGCTTACGCCCGTCGTTATGCCATAGTCAATCGGTATCTGCGAGATGCTCGTGATCGGAATGAACAGCCCGCCATCTTCGATGAATGTTTGCAGGTGCAAGACGCCGCGAAGCTCCATCCCCCCGCGTATGTCATCGGTCTGGTCGGGCGAAAAACCTATGTTGGGCGTAATGTCGGACAGCTTCCACGGTACAGGGTCGCCCCGCTTGGGCGTTCCATTCACGATTGACTGGGCCGACCCGCCTACGGGCGGAAAGATTATCACATCGTATTTCTCGCGCAGGTTGGGCGTGTCGCGAATCGTATGGACCGAGATGTACGAATAGGGTATCTGCAAGCGGTCGAACTCTATGCGGAACCAGCCCTCGTTCTGCGTATTGGTCCAGGTGTGGACTATCGCTATTCGAGGGACCGCGAGCGGATGCGCCTTCACCTCGGGCGCTTTGTCGACCGCAACCGCCGTAAGCCCTAGTTCCGTCACCGCTTGCTCTAACCGCTGGCGCAGCCCGGAGGGGTTGCCTTCATTCTTTATTATGAAAGCCCCCGCGTTGAACTGCCGATTGCCGACCTTGAAAGATTCTTCGGCCGCATCCATCTTCACATCCTTGAGCTTGAACCTCAGAGTCGCCAGCGTGTTGTCAGCGTTGTGGTTTATGACGTAGGCTGCGGCAGAAGCGGGACCGGTGATCTTTCCCATCACCTTTGCGTCGCTCGTGAGCAAAACCATCGGCGCGTCGAGCACGCTCTTGTCTTTCACGTTCACGCGGACGGTCTCGACGTTTCGCAGCGCGCCCATAGTCCAGCCCGTGTCGTCATAAGGGCGCGGGTCATTAGTGTTGTAATACTGCGTGTCGAGCAGCATATCGGCCATGCGCGAGTAAGGCTGGTCCATTCGGATTATGTAAGACCCGGCGGGGTACTTGTCACTTTTGACCGAGAACTCTTTGGTCGCGGTATGCACTTCCACGCCCAGGAGCCTTAAAAGGTTCACCATATCTGCGGCCCCCACGGGGCGCGGCGTGTTGCCCGGTATGATGTAAGCCGCGGGGCCTTCGTTCGCGGCTTTGGCGATGGCGCGCTTGCTCTTCAGATAGAAATTGTTGAGGAAACGCTCTTTGTTTGCGGCCACGAAATTCATGGCAAATAGCAGCGCGGACTGCTGCATATTGATGTTGTTTCGAATCGACCACTTCACGCGAGCGAAGGGCGGATTCGGCCTGAACCAGTCGCGTTGCGCCTGCCCTCCTACTGTGCGGTCGCGGGTGTCTGCTCCGCCATTGCCGAACGTTTCGTAGAAGCGGCCTATCGAATTATGGCCGTTGGCTATGTAGAACATGTAGTTCGGCGCCCAGCCGTCATAAAAGCCATGCGTCCACACGCCGGGCACTCCGCGCTTCGTCATCTCTTCGATTTCGTGATAGGCCAGCAGGTGCCATTCGTCTATGACCATCGGGTCGATCCAGGCGTTGTAAGGCCCCGTGCCTGTCGAGGTGTAGAGGAAGGGGACCGACTCGTGGAGGTCGTGAAGCACCTGCGGATGGTACTCCAAAAATGTCTTCATCATATTGCGAGTGAGCGCAAGCGCCATGCTCATCCCGTCGCGGTTGTTGTCGTGCGCGACGTACTTGCCCCAGTAGAGCAGGGGCGGTGCGGGCTTGCCTGGGTTGGCTTTGCGATAGTTGTACACATCGACCATGCGGTCGCGCCCGTCTACTTCGAGGGCAGGCGTTATCATGACTATGGAATTCTTCCTTATGGTCTCGATGAAGGGGTCGTCTGAAACGGCAAGGCGATAGGCCATTTCCATTAGCATCTCAGGCGAGCCGGTCTCAGGCGAATGAATCGAGCCTGACGCCCAGTAGAATGTTTTTCCTTCGGCTATCAATCGCTGGGCTTCGGCGTCGTTCAGGCGGCGAGGGTCGGCAAGGCGCGCGGTGATCCCCTTGTAATGATCGAGCCTCGATATATTGGACTCGTCGCTTACGACGACGAGCAATTGTTCTTTGCCCTCTTCGGTGCGTTCGGGCGCGGTAAAGACGCGCACGCGCGGGGAGGCTTTTTCAAGCTCGCGGTAATAGCGGTACTGGTCTTTCGTGTATGTGAGCTTGTTGGGCGTGCCCATAACGTAGCCGAGCACATGCGCGGGCGAGGGCACCTTGTCGGACGCGGGCAGGTGGTCGACCAGTTCGGTCATGAAATACTTTTCGGTCGTGTACTCGCGAATTTTCGCCGTGTAGTCTTCGTTAATTCGCCTGGGGGCGGCCGGGGCGGACGCGGCCTTTTTCTGACGAGGCGGGGCCGCGCGTCCGGTTGCGGTTAATGCAGCAAGCAGCAGCGCGCACAGCAGTGTGAGCGCGCATGTCTGCCTTATGGCAAGCAAGCGTCCGAGGTTCATATCATCCTCCATCAGTTTTTTGAATCTGAAATCGTTGTAGAAAATTTCACTCAAGAGAAGCTGGCAGAGCGTGCCCGCGTCCGCGCCAGTGGAAGCACGGACGCGAGCCCACTCGCCTGGCGGCTAAGACTTAGATCGGCTACAGCCGGTTACAAAAAATTCTCTGATTTTTTGCTCTGCGAGCGAATATCCTCTCAACTCAGGCCCATTTTTTCAAGCCGGTCGGGACAGAGGCTATACTGCGCGCGGGAAGAATTGAGGATTTCCCTCAATACCCTGAATGCGGAAACGCTTGCAGGCAGGATGCCTGCGCTCCCAGGAAAACTTTCATTTTAC
>JAKEHD010000551.1 GCA_022615215.1 Blastocatellia bacterium | reverse complement strand
TTCATAAACTATTTAAGTCCGCTGAAACGCGACCTCATAAAGCGGAGGATCAAAAAGCGCATAAAGAATAATGACTGGTAATCGGCATTCGCATCCTTGATTTCCCGGAGGGCCGACACTTGTAAGAGTGTCGGCCCTCTTCAGTTTTACCCGATTGCGCTTTCTCAAAAGCGCGAGGGGAATCGCATGAGCGCGCTCCTGCGGGCGGGTTGACCGAGGTTGACACGCTATCACCACTGTAGTAGCTTTGGAGCATGGTCTGCTGCAATTGGCTAATGATTCTTTCGGCTGAATTACGATAGTATGGATAAGCAAGGTCCGCGCCGGTGAGGTTGCCGGGCGCTTTCTTTTTATGGGAGACGAATCTTCAGTATTAAAACGAGTCATCCTGCCCGAAGAAGGTATAAGGGCGTTGTTCGGCCCTTACGATGAAAACATCAAATACCTTGAAGAACTGATCGGCGTGCGCGTCTCTTTGCGCGGCAATGATTTAACGGTCGAGGGCGGCGAGCAGGATGTCGCGCTCGTCGAGAGCATACTCGAAGATTTCGCCGCGCTCTTCGAAGAAGGGCGGCAGATGTCGAATGACGAACTCAAATCCGCCTTCAGACAGATCGCCGAAGACCGCGCCTATACGCTGAGAGATTACTTCACAAGGTCGCGCTTCAACCCGACCGGCAAAAAACAGGTGACCGCGCGCTCGGCCAATCAGCGCCGCTACATCGAAGCCATAGAGAAACACGACGTTGTATTCGGAATAGGGCCGGCCGGTACGGGCAAGTGCATAGCGAAGGATTCCATCGTGCTCACTGAACGGGGTATGATCGAAATCGGCGCGCTCGGCTCGGGCACAGAGCCGCAAGAATATGCTTCTGCGGATGTGCTCATATACGGACTCGATGGCGCGGAGCCTGCCTCGCATATTTACAATGGAGGAGAAACTGCAACTCTGCGCATCACCACGCGACACGGCTTTTCAATCGAGGTGACGCCCGAACACCCGCTGCTCGCGCTCGGCGAAGACGGCGCGCTCGACTGGCGCGAGGCCCGCTCTTTGCGCGCGGGCGATGTAGTCGCATTGCAGCGCGGGCAACGCATGTTCGGCGGGCGCACGCGAACCGGATTCGAGTATGTTCCGCGCAGCCCGAAAGATCATTCTTCGAAGCCTGTGAATCTGGAACACCTTGATGAAGACTTCGCTTATTTGATGGGCGTATTGGTCGGCGATGGATGTCTGACTCAGCGCAATCGCATAGTGCTTACATCGGCTGACTGTAGCGTGGTCAAGGCTTTTTACGATATGGCGGCGAGGTTCGGCCTTCGAGTCTTCCGCAACGGCGGAGAACAGTCTTATGATTATGTGATCGCCAGCGCGCAGCTTTATCAGTTGTTCGAGCATTTAGGCTTATCGACAGGCAAAGCTCGCACCAAACGCATACCCGATTCGATCCTGACTGCGCCGGAGAATCTCGTCGCCGCATTCCTGCGCGGGTTGTTCGATGCGGATGGGACGGTAGCCGGGCGCGACGGCGTAGTATCGCTTTCTTCCGTTTCAAAAACTCTGATTCGCCAGACTCAAATCGTCTTGCTCAATTTCGGCATAGTCGCGTCCGTAGCTGTAAAACACACACGCTATCTGGGCAAGCCATACATTTCGCATAAACTTACTATGGCCGGTGCCGAGGCCGAGCGATTCCACGAGCTTGTGGGCTTCGGCCTTGAACGCAAACGCGCGCGGCGACAAGTCAAACAACCGAATACCAATTTCGATGTAGTGCCTGGAATCGGTAATCTCATAACTGCCGCAGTGCGAAGCGCCACACTGACTCATGCCGAGCACAAACGCCTTTGGGATTATCGCATAGAGAGACGGCGGCCAAGTTATGTGAAACTGGAAGAAATCGTCACCACCCTGGACGCTCATAACGCTCAAGGTGAATCGCTCGACCGTATGCGCTCTCTGCTCGAACAAGAAAGAAATCTTTGTCGCCTCTTGTTCGCCGGTATCGTCGCAATCGAGCCATCGAGGGCTGAGGTCTATGATCTGACGGTGCCCGCAACGCATTCGTTCGTCGCAAACGGGTTTGTCAATCATAATACTTATCTCGCTGTTGCGCTGGCCGTGCAATCATTGATGCAGAAGCGCGTGAACCGCATAGTGCTGGCGCGGCCTGCGGTCGAGGCGGGCGAGAAGCTAGGCTTTTTGCCGGGCGACCTTCAGGACAAGGTTGATCCTTACTTGCGCCCGCTATACGATGCGCTCTTCGATTTGGTCGATTACGAGAGGGTGACGCGGCTCCTGGAGAAGCGCGTCATAGAGGTCGCGCCACTAGCTTTTATGCGTGGAAGGGCGATGCCATTGCACAGTCGCATTCTGACTCCGACCGGCTGGCGCGAAATGGGAGATTTGAAAACCGGCGATTTTGTGACTGGCTCCGACGGAAAACAGGCGGAAGTCATCGGCGTTTTCCCACAAGGCAAAAAACAGGTTTATCGTTTGACGATGACCGATGGCGCAAGTGCTGTCGCCTGCGCCGAACATCTTTGGGCGGTCAGCACGATGGAAGATAAGCGCCGAGGCAAACCTCCGCGAATCCTGGAAACTCGGGAGATGCTCGGAAACTTCCGGCGCAATCAGCAATATCGCTACGAATTGCCTTTGCTTTCCGCGCCTGCCGAGTTTCCTTACAAGGCGGTTCCGATCGAGCCTTACTCTTTAGGATTATTGCTCGGCGACGGTTGCATCTCCGATAAAACTTCACCCGGTTTTACGACCGCCGATGCGGAACTGGTGACATCGTTACAGGTCGGGCTTGCTGAAATGAATTTGAAATTCCACCGCAAGTCGGCGATTGATTATTGTATTACCAATCCGCTTGCGGGAAAAGGCGGAAATAGATTCGAAGTGGTTCGCAATCCGTTGCGCGAAGGATTGCGCGAGTTGGAATTGGCCGGAACGGTTTCGGCCACGAAATTCATTCCCGAAATCTATCTTTACAATAGCGCAGAGGTTCGCCACGCCGTCCTGCAAGGTTTACTCGACACAGACGGCGGGCCAGTAACGCAAGAGGGGCGAACTTGCCGGGTTCAGTACTCCACGACCTCGGAGCGGCTAAAAGATGATATGCTGTTTCTGGTGCGTTCGCTCGGCGGCGTGGCTTACTGGCGCAAGCGCAGTACGGAGGGGCGCAAGCCCGGCTTCGCTCAAGGAAGAGAAGTTCCTTACCGCAATGATGTCTATGTGATGGATATACGCCTGCCGGAAGGAATCGATCCGTTCCGGCTTGAGCGTAAAGCAAAAATCCACCGTGAGCACGGCGGAGGGCGTCCGATGCGCTTCATCGCAAATATCGAACCGGCCGGCATCGAGGAAACGCAGTGCATAAGCGTCCGAGCGCCCGATTCGCTATACGTCGCAGATGATTTCATTCTGACTCACAACACGTTGTCGGAATCCTTTATAATACTCGATGAGGCACAGAACACGACCTCCGAGCAGATGAAGATGTTTCTGACGCGAATAGGCTTGGGGTCGAAGGCAGTCATCACGGGCGATGTGACGCAGATAGATTTGCCTGCCGGGAGGCGTTCGGGGCTTGTCGAGGCCCAGAGGGTCGTCGGCAATGTCCAGGGCATCGAGTTCGTCTATTTCACGGAAAAAGATGTCGTGCGCCATCATCTCGTCCAGATGATAATTCAGGCATACGAACAGCACGGCAAGACGAAGTTCGAGGACAAACTTTAAGAGGAACGATGAACATCAGCTATCAGCTATCAGCCGTCAGTCTTCAGCCCTCAGCCATAAAGATTTCTTTCTTGTCGGTCTTCAGTTCGTAGTCTGATAGCTGATAGCTGAATTCCGCGTTTCCGCGAGGCGCTCGCGCTATGACTAATAAATCCAATGCCAAATCCCGCTCTCGCTTTTCGGCCATGCTGATGGATGGCGTGAAGGCGTTTTCATCGAGCCTCTCGGACCGGGCGGTGATAGATGGCATTGTGGGCCTCTTTATAATAATGATCCTCTCGTTATTGCTGATGCGAAACTATCAGCGGCCCAACATCGAACCGCTTCCTGTAGGCAGCGTCGCCGCCGCAGACATCATCGCCCCCGAAGACCTCAAGATCGAAGACACAAGTGAAACGAACCGTCAGCGCACACAGGCGGCCGATTCCATTCCGCCCATATTCGATTACAACGCGCGCGCTGTGAGGGAGGCGCGCAACCGCCTGGAGCGTATGTTCGAAGCGGGTCGGAAGATAGTACACGGGTCTTCGCCCGAAAAGTTGCGCGCAACGATAGAAGAAGCCAGCGATGTAATAATAGACGCCGACCAGATAAAAGTATTCAGGGATTATCGCTTCAACCAGGAGCAGGAGCGGTTGATGATAGACCACCTGGAATCGGTTATGGTGACGGGCGTGGTCAGCAGCCGCAGCCATCTGGTCCGCCTCGGCGCGACCAGTATACTGCGCCGCGACACAAAGAGCGGCCAGGAGCTTGCCGTCACAGACCTCTCTTCGGTGCGCGACCTCATAACCGCACGGGCCGCGCTCAGGTCCGACAAGCTCATGTGGCCGGTCGAGTACGACCGCAGCGAACGCCGTGTGCTCGGCGAAGTGCTGGGGTCCGTGATAATCCCGAATCTCACTTATAACGAAGCGGAGACGGAAGCTCGCAAGACCAGGGCGAGAGAGACTATCGCTCCGATAACCATAGCCGTTGAGAAAGGTAAGCCCATAGTCGTGAACGGCGAGGTCATCACGCCCGTCAAGGCCGCCCTGCTCGAACAGGCGGCCTCTCATCATCCGATAGGACAGCGCGCCATAGAGTTCGCGGGCACGGTTGTGATAGTGATGATGCTTGTGCTCGTGCTCTGGCAATACCTGGTCCGCTATCAGAGTCGACACCTGCGCGTGCGCCGACATTTCCTCCTTCAGGTAGTCACTTTCGTTATAGCGCTCGGGCTTGCGCGGCTCTTCTTTGCGCTGGCCTATATTATGAGCCAGTGGATAGAGCGCCCGCCCTTCAACTCCGAGATGAGCTATAAATATCTCGCCCCGCTCGCGGTGGGGGCTGTGATGGTGACGATACTGACCGACAGCCGGGCGGCCTTCGTCTTTTCGGCCATAATGACGGTCTTCATAGGGGTGCTTTCGAGCGATGTTTACCTGGCGGCTTACACATTGATGGCGAGCGTGGGGGCGATATATCACTTACAGAATTGCCGCGACCGCACGGCGCTCGTGCGGGCCGGGTTATGGATGGGACTCGTGAATATGGCTGCGGCCCTGTCGCTCAGCCTGATAGGCGGAAACGAAGCCCGACTCGATGTGGTGCTCTTTGACGCCTTTTGCGGATTCGTCAGCGGATTGCTTGCCACCATGGTCGCACTGATACTTTTGCCGCTCTTCGAATGGATGTTCGCAATAACGACCAACTTCAAACTGCTCGAACTTTCGAATTTGAATCTGCCGCTGCTCAAACAACTGGCCGAACGCGCGCCGGGCACTTATCACCACTCGATCATGGTGGGACTTCTGGCCGAAGCGGGGGCCGAGGCCATAGGCGCGGACGCCCTTTTTGCGCGCGTCGCCTGCTACTATCACGACATAGGGAAGATGATACGCCCGACATACTTCGTCGAAAACCAGTCGCATCTCGAAAATCGCCACGACAACCTCGCTCCCAAGATGTCCTCGATAGTGCTCTGCAACCATGTCAAACAGGGAATAGAACTCGCGCGCCAGTACAAGCTGCCGCCGCGAATCATCTCCATAATACCTCAGCACCACGGCACGGGACTCATGAAGTTCTTCTACTACAAGGCGCGCCAGGCCGCATCCGAAACCGATTCGACCGCGCTCGAACAGGAGTTTCGCTATCCCGGTCCCAAGCCGCAGGCTAAAGAGGCCGCGATCATCATGATAGCCGATTCGGTCGAAGCCGCTGCGCGCACCATTGCAGAGCCTACGCCCACGAAGCTCGCCAACATGATAGATATGATAATAACGCGCATACGCGATGACGGGCAGTTGGATGAATGCGATATAACGCTGCGCGAATTGAGGCTTGTGGCCGAGAGCTTCGTCAAGGTGCTCATGGGCATACACCATCACCGCATAGCCTATCCGGGATACGATTTCAACCGCGCGGGCACACCCGCTCTGCTCTCACAGGTGACTCCCGCATCGGAAGGGAAGCAGGGAAGCGGAGGAGCAGGGGAGCAGGGGAGCAGGGGAGCAGGGGAGAGGAGAAGCACCCCAGCACCCCAGCACCCCAGCACCCCGGCACAGATATTATGGCGATTGAAGTGGTAAACCGGCAGCGTCTGGCCTCTATAGACAGACGAAAGATCGTCGGCGTTGCCGATGCGACGCTCGCAGAGGTCGGACGCTACGGTGCGACTGTTACAATAGCGTTCGTGCGCGACCGCGCTATTCGGAGATTGAATCTCGATTACAGAGGCAAAGACCGGGCGACCGATGTGCTCTCTTTTCCGAATGAAGGCGACTCCTTTGATTCGACAGACAGCGATTTTACCGATGGCGATTATCTGGGCGATGTCGTCATCTCTACCGACACAGCCATCAGACAGGCCCAGGAAGCGGGGCACGCATTCGAGCGCGAGGCAAGCGAACTCGTCATACACGGCATCCTCCACCTGTGCGGCTACGATCACGAGACCGACAGCGGTGAGATGAACCGCGTCGAGTTGCGCATCAGGCGGAAGGCGCTTCGGAAAGGATGAAGGATGAAGGATGAAAATCAGACCGAAATATCCGGTTCATCCTTCATCCTTCATCCCTCATCCTTATTTAAGCTATGGATACCGAGCTATTAGTGGCAATCGCGGCGTTGCTGGTCCTGGTATTTCTCTCGACCCTAGAAAGCGCTTATGAATCCCTTAGCGAAGTTTCGCTCCGCGTCATGCTCGGCTATACGGAAGACAGTCCCCGCGCGCGTTTCTTCCGCGAATTGCTCGAAAATCGCCAGAGGTTCGAGCTTATACTGATACTCGGCACGCAGCTTTCGATAGCCGTCATTGCGATCATCGCGTTTTCCATCATCGACGGCGCGGGACTCGGCGCTCCCCTGGCTCTCGCGCTTGTAGCCGTGTTTCTTATAGTGGTTTTGTTCCGTCAGCTCTTGCCGCGCGCATGCACTCAAAACCGGCCCGAAGAGGTCTTCTGGAAACTGCTCCCTCTCTTCCGCATCTTCTATATCTTCTTTTCCATCTTCGTATCGCCGATCAGCGCGCTGCTCGAACGTGTGAGGAGGCCCGAACCCGTTGAAGAGCCGGAAGAGGAGGAAGACGAGGAGACCGCTCATGAAATTCAAGCGTTCATAGATGTCGGCGAAGAAGAAGGAATAATCGAAGAGTCCGAAGGCGAATTGATCCAATCGATAATCGAATTCAGCGACACGCGCGTGGGCGAGATCATGTGCCCCCGCCCGCAGATAGTCGCCATCGAAGTCACTCGAACGGTCGCCGATGCGCGGCAAAAGATCATAGAGGCGAAATACTCGCGCATACCCGTCTACAAGGATCAGATAGACAACATCGAGGGAATAGTCTACGTGCGAGACCTGCTCGCGTTCTGCGAGCCTGAGAAAAGCGATATGCCCGTTACCGAATGCATACGCCCGGCTTACTTCGTGCCTGAAACCAAAAGGATCGCCTCGCTTCTCGAAGAGATGCAGAAGGCGAAGGTGCAGATAGCCATGGTCATAGATGAGTACGGCGGCGTGGCGGGGCTTGTGACCATAGAAGATATAATAGAAGAGATACTGGGCGAAATCGAAGACGAAGACCGCGCAATCGTCAGGCAGGAGGTCGTCGAGGTCGGGGACGGCTCTTACCTCATAGCAGGCAGCGCCGAAATAAGAAAAGTCGAGTTGTTGTACGACAAGGAAGTCGAGGCCGATGACTTTACGACCGTTGCGGGGTTGATAATAAACGAACTGGGCCACATGCCCGTCATAGGCGAAACGCTCGAATTCAAAGGCTTGAAATTCGAAATCGTCGAGGCCGACAACAAACGTGTACACCGCGTGCGGCTCTGCCCGATCGAGGGAATCAGGCCCGGCAAGACAGAGGCTGAGGCGTAGAGAGCCGCCTGTGGTGGCACGGTCATCCTGACCGTGAACCATTGACCCCACGAGCAAGATGCTCGTGCCACGATGAAATGTCAGAACAAGAACCCGTCACACCCGCCGGTTACAAATCAGGAGTGGCTGCCCTCCTTGGCCGCCCTAACGCAGGCAAATCCACCCTGCTCAACCGCATCGCGGGACAGAAGATCGCCATAGTCTCAGACAAGCCCCAGACCACTCGCACGCGCACGAGCGGAGTCTTGACCCGGCCACAAGGCCAGATAGTTTTCCTCGATACTCCGGGTGTGCATAAACCCGGCTATAAACTCAATCGCCGCATGATGGGATTGGTCGCGGACTCGCTTACCACTGCCGATCTTATAATACTGATGATAGACGTAACTCAGCCGATGGGCGCAGGCGACCGGTTCGTCCTCGACATGTTGAAGCGCGTGCGGACCCCGGCATTTCTCGCTCCGAACAAAGTCGACGCCCTGCGCGATAAGACCCGGCTGTTCCCTTTGATCGCCTACTACACGTCGGAACGAGAGTTCACCGAAGTCATACCGATTTCTGCGCTCACAGGGGACGGCGTAGAGTTGCTGATCGAAAAGATACTCGATCATCTGCCTGAAGGGCCGCCGCTCTACCCTGAAGATGCTCTGACCGACAGCAGCGAACGCGCGCTTGTAGCCGAGCTTGTGCGTGAAAAGATACTTGAAGTGACGGGCGAAGAGCTTCCTTATGTCACAGCGGTCGTAACCGAAACCTGGGAAGAGGCGGAAAGCATAACGCGAATCGGCTGCCTGATCTACGTCGAGCGGCCACAGCATCGCGCCATAGTCATAGGCCGGGGCGGGGCGCGTCTCAAAGAGATAGGCCGCGCCGCGCGCATTGAAATAGAACAACTGCTCGGCCGCCACGTTTTTTTAAGCCTCTTTGTCAAAGTGCGCGAGCACTGGCGCGACGATGATGTCCGCGTGGGTGATCGTGCTGAGGCGATGGGCGATCACGAAGGTCGTGCGGTTGCGGAACAGATCCGCAAGCGAGGCCTGGATGAGCTGCTCGCTCTCGGTGTCGAGGTTGCTGGTGGCCTCGTCGAGGATGAGGATTTGCGGATTCGCCAGGATCGCACGGGCGATGCTGATGCGCTGGCGCTGGCCGCCGGATAGCTTGATCCCGCGTTCACCGATGAGTGTGTCGTATTTGTCGGGAAGCTGCTGGATGAACTCGTGTGCGTTGGCGCGACGCGCGGCGTCGATGATCAGCGCATCGCTTGCGCCGCGCAGGCCATACGCGATGTTCTCGCGCACCGTCCCGTCGAAGAGGAACGTATCCTGCTGCACGACCGCGAGCAGCCGCCGGT
>JAKEHD010000085.1 GCA_022615215.1 Blastocatellia bacterium | reverse complement strand
ATTTTCCACTTCGGCAATGCGGTCCAGTATGAAAGTCCCTCGCAGGTCGCTCTCGGCCGCGGCCTGCTGTTTTTCTCGAAAGTCGCTCCAATCGACATCGAGCCTTCGCGGGTCCACGCCCTGGCTCAACATACTCTGAGCGAAATTGTTCATGCGGAGATCCAACTGCTTCTTGACGAGGGATTCGGGCAGGTCGAAGCGATTGCGATCCACCAGTTGCTCCAAGGCATGCGAACGCAGTTCTTCTTGAGAGAGTGCCTCGGCATTTTTCTCCATATCAGAACGAATCGAAGCGCGAAGGTTTTCCAATGTGTCGTACTCTTCATTGACGCTCTGAGCAAACTCATCGTCGATTTCAGGCAATTCCTTTCTGCGGACTGCGGTCACTTCCACGTCGTAGCTCATGCGGCGGCCCGCAAGCTCTTTATAAGGATAATCGTCGAGGTAATCGACGGTCACGATTCGACTCTCACCGGCCCGCGCGCCGACAAGGGCTTCGGTAAACTCCTTGACAACGCCTTTGGCCCCAAGCTCGACATCCATATCTTTCCGGTTGAACTCTTCGGGCGGAGGCGGAGCAGCAGTTTCGCTTTCGCCTGCCGGGACGGCTTCTTCAGTAGACGAACGCTCGGCGTCAGATGCATCAGGGCTTTGCGGCATGTCGCCTTCACGGGCAGGGTCGTCGTCAGGCGCGGGTCGGCCCGTGAGGTCAACCGTCACAATGTCGCCCACTTGCGCTCCGCGATCTTCGACCGGAACCATCTCGGCCTGCTCTTCTCGTAATATGTCGATCCGTTTATCTATATGCTCGTCGCGGATTTCATATACGGGTTTCCTCAAGGGGATGCCTTTGTAACCGGCAAGTTCGAACTCCGGCAAGGTCTCAATCGTGAGGGCCAGATGTATCGACTCATCGTCGTCGAATTTCAACTCTTCGACCGCCGGCTCACCGAGCGCCTTGAGGTTCTTTTCGGCGAAAGCCTCTTCGAGGGCTTTTGGGATGAGTTGAGATGCGACTTCCTCACGCAGCCCCTTGCGGAACCTGTTCTTGACGACCGAGGCGGGCACATGTCCGCGTCGAAATCCGGGGATGACGACCTGGCGCGCATACTTTGCGGCGGCCTTGTCTATCTCGGCGCGAACCGTCTCACCTGGGATTTCAAGCCGGATTTGCTTCTTACATCGCTCTTGATCGGTAATCTCTATTTTCAATACAGTTTGACCTTTCATAAGAGGCAGATGATGCGTAAAGGGCCTTTCAACTCCTCACCACTCGTCGATCTCCATCGCCCGCCTGATAAGCTGATGATGCCGGGGGCGGGATTCGAACCCGCACGCCTTTCGGCACAGGTTCCTAAGACCTGCGTGCCTACCAGTTACACCACCCCGGCATTCTATTTCGCCTTGACCCTGTCTTATTTCGACCTCGACGCATTCGCCGCCGCTTCCGCAGTTTTCAAAGACAAGTAACATAATCGAAAACCTCTGCCCTTTGCAACCGTTACGGAAAACGACCGGCACGAGCACATATCGTTTCGCGGGCGCACGGGCGCGGCGCTCTTGCTCACGAATCGAGTCGCCCTTAGCGTGCGCCCGATGCTTGACAATGAGCGGAGCGCAAAACTAAGATGGAGTTTCCGATTGAAGCAACGAATTCCAGCATTTCAACAGGAGAGCCGATGATACAGATGATGGCTATATTGCTACAGGCCCAGAGCCGCCCGCCCGCCGCGCAATCGGATGCGCCTATATTCGGATATATTCCCATAATCATCTTCTTCCTGATAGCGGTGCTGCTGCCGGTCGTGCTGCTAGGGGTGTCGCGCCTTCTGCACCGTCGGGTCTTCGAGCGCGAAAAACTCATGCCTTACGAGTGCGGCATAGACCCTATAGGCGACGCCCGCGAACGGTTTTCGGTGCGCTTCTACATAGTGGCGATGCTCTTTCTGGTCTTCGATGTGGAAGTGGTCTTTCTATTTCCCTGGGCCGTCATATATGACAAGCTCGCGTTATTCGGGCTGGTCGAGATGCTCATATTCATAGGGATACTGGTCGTCGGTTACTACTACGCCTGGCGCAAGGGCGCGCTTGAGTGGGCCTGATTTCAGACAGGCGATTTTCGATTTCACACAGATCGACCATTGCGCAGTTGCAAACATAAAATCGGAACTGCGAGGGAACATGGCAAAAGAGACACAGGAAATAATCGAATCATCGAGCGGAATCATCACATCCACAGTCGACTTCGTATTCAACTGGGCGCGCAAATCCGCGCTCTGGCCTATGACGTTCGGACTGGCCTGCTGCGCCATAGAGATGATGGCGACCGGCGCATCGCGCTTCGACCTCGACCGCTTCGGGGCGGGCGTATTTCGGCCGAGTCCCCGTCAATCCGATCTCATGATAGTGGCGGGCACACCGACGCTGAAGATGGGCCCGGTCATAAAGCGCGTATGGGACCAGATGCCCGAACCGAAATGGTGCATAGCCATGGGCGCGTGTGCCTCTACGGGCGGTCCCTTTCCGACCTATTCGACATTGCAAGGCGTAGACCGCATAGTACCCGTAGACGTTTACATCCCCGGATGCCCGCCGCGCCCCGAAGCCCTGCTCTACGGGCTTATGCGGCTCCAGGACAAGATCATGCAGGAGCATCCGACCCGTTTCATCTTCGGGCGCGGAAACCTTAGCCAGCAAGATGTCGAGGGCGAACCGGAAACCGAAACGGCCGAAACGGCCGAAGGCAAAGAGAACGGCGATGCCGCAGCGTAATTCAGCCGTCTGACTTCGACAGATCGAATCATTCGGAACGGCCATAAAGCCTACATATTCAACGCAAGGCGCAGGGCAACTTACTGCCTGCGCTTTTTCTTTGAGCCTGTAACCCGATGCATTCGGAAAGCACAATCCTTGAGCGAGAACTGATCGCACGCTTCCGTAGCGGCGGTCCCATCACATTCCGCGACTTTATGCAGGCCGCGCTCTACGACCCCGCGCGCGGATACTACAACACCGCGCGATTGAAGATAGGGCCTGCGGGCGATTACTACACGTCGAGCAACATTCACTCCATCTTCGGCGCTCTGCTCGCCCGCGCATTCGTAGAACTCTGGCACTCAGTCTCTTCACACGAACCGCTCGCCCTCATCGAAATAGGCGCAGGCACGGGCCAGTTGGCCGCTGATATACTGGCCGCTCTACGCGATGAACACCCGACTATATTCGACCGATCGAACTACTCGATAATAGAGATCAGTCCGGCGATGCGCTCGTTGCAAGAGGAGAAATTGATCGCCTTTCGTGATCGCGTCCTATGGCGAGATATGCATGAATTCGAGGGCAATCCCATCCGAGGAGTCGTCTTTTCAAACGAGCTTGTCGACGCGATGCCCGTCCACCGGGTTCGCTTTCGTAGCGGCCGACTCGAAGAGCTTTACGTGACGGTCGCGCGCGAGCGCCTCGCCTTTGCATGGGAATCGCCTTCGACTCCGAAACTCGCCGAATACATTTCGCGCATGGGAGCGCGCCCGGCGCACGGTCAAATAATCGAGATCAACCTCGACGCGGTAGGGTGGCTCGCCCAAGCGTCGCATGCGATTGAAAGCGGCTTTCTCGTGACGATTGACTATGGCGACACGGCTTCGCACCTCTGGGGACCAGGCCGCCCCGCAGGCACGATTCGTTCTTTCTACAAACACAGGCTGGTAGATTCTCCTCTTGAGCGCGTGGGCAAGCAGGACATCACGGCGAGCGTGAACTTCTCTGCTCTGATCGAATGGGGGCGCGACTTCGGATTTGAAACAATGAGCTTCGAGCGACAGACGGCCTTTCTCATGCGAATGGGCCTGCTCGAAAGGATCGCCGCTATGGAGAATGCAGAGGGCGGCGCGATGGATGATCTGAAAGAACGTCTTGCGATAAAAATCCTCTTCGTGCCCGGCGGCATAAGCGATAACTTCCGCGTGCTGGTTCAACGGAAAGTTTGGTGAAGCTGAAAATCCTCTGTATAATTCCGATGTCGTAGCTTGTTGAATGTTAAACAAGGCTGTGGCCCGAACGGACTATATTATGGAAACCGGCTATCTATCCAAAGAACTGGAAGCAATAGCGATAAAGGTCGAAACCCGCGAGCGGCTCTCTTTCGAAGACGGGATGACTCTATTTCGCTCCGATGACCTCGTGAGTATAGGCGCGCTTGCAAATCACGCGCGCGAGCGCATCAATGGAAACCTGACTTACTATAACGTCAACCGCCACATGAACTACACGAACGTGTGCGTGTCGGATTGCGCCTTCTGCGGCTTTTACAGGCGAGTCCGCCACCCGGAAGCCTACGAATGGACCGTCGCTGAGTGCGTCGAGATAGCCCGCAAAGCTTACAGCGAAGGCGCACGCGAGCTTCACATAGTAGGCGGCCTTCATCCGCGTTTGCAGTTCGACTATTACACCTCTCTGTTGAGCGAATTGAAAAGCAACTTCCCCGACATGCGGCTGAAAGCCTTCACGATGGTCGAACTCGATCACCTGACCCGGACATGCAGGATGAGCGACGAAGAAGTGATAGACGGACTTGTAGAGGCAGGGCTGGATAGTTGTCCGGGCGGCGGGGCCGAGATATTCGCCGAGCCTACGCGCAGCCGTATATGCGCGCACAAGACTTCGGCCGAGCGATGGCTTGAGCTTTCAGAAAAAGTCCACCGGCGAAACATTCACACAAACGCCACGATGCTCTACGGCCACATAGAGTCTCACGAAGACCGCGTCGACCATCTCATAAGGCTCCGCGAGCTACAGGATCGCACGGGCGGATTCATGTGTTTCATCCCGCTCGCATTCCACCCGGAGGGGACGGACCTCTCTCACCTGCCGGGACCGTCGGCCATAGACAGTCTCAAGACGATTGCGGTATCACGACTGATGCTCGACAACATAGTACACATCAAAGCCTACTGGGTTATGCTCGGAAAGGGCCTCGCGCAGATAGCCCTTCGCTTCGGAGCGGACGACCTGGACGGCACGATAAACGACGGCGGGTCGCTAATGGAATCCTATCTGGCCGAAGGCAACGATAACCAATTAACGAAAGACGGAATCGAAGAGTTGATACGCGGCGCGGGCCGCATCCCTGTAGAACGAGACACGCTTTATAACGCCATCGAACCCCGAGCGGCGGTCAGCCCTGAAACAAACGACTCAACACGGCGCAATCTTCCCGTGCTCGGGTAGAGATGGGTTGCGCAGATGGGCTTGAGGGAAGGTTTCGATTTAAACACTCGGAGTATATACTGCGCGCGGCAGCAAATGACAATTTTGAGTAGAGATACCATCGGCTTT
>JAKEHD010000550.1 GCA_022615215.1 Blastocatellia bacterium | reverse complement strand
TTCGGGTCGCTCAACACCTGGTAGGCTTCGCTTATCTTCACGAACCGGGCGCTGGCATCGGGCGAGGCTGAAACGTCAGGGTGGTACTGGCGCGCGAGTCGGCGATAGGCTGATTTTATATCGGCCGAGGTTGCGTGGCGTGTGATTCCGAGAATCTGATAGAGGTCCGTCATGGCTTGTGAACTTCCATCCAAAATATCGGCGCTCTACCTCAGGGCCTGCGGGCCGTGTCTGCTCCTCGTCCGGGGCTGAAAACTTTCCCGCCATCGGTGGCCCGTTGCCAACTTCTCCTGCGGAGTTGTCGGCCCTGGTTACGTAGATATATTACTACGCGCTCCTGCCCGGCTCAAGCATAAGGTATTAACGGATTGTGAAATCGAAGCGGCACGATGGTAGCGTCTGAAACTGCCCTTACTATGCCGGTGTATTCACCGTTTCGACTCGATCTTTTCCTGCGTTTTAAAAATATTGATGTGACAGATGGCCGCTGCCAGGGCGTCGGATGCGTCGAGGGGTTCGGGCGGGTCTTTCAAGCCCAGAAGTATGCGCACCATCTCCTGAACCTGATGCTTTTCGGCGCGGCCATAGCCTACGAGGGCCGATTTGATCTCAAGGGGCGAGTATTCGAATACGGGCACGCCTGCGCGGGCGGCAACCACGAGCGCCACGCCCCGGACGTGTCCGAGCTTGAGCGCGCTCTTGACGTTGACCGCATAAAAAGTCTCTTCGACGGCGCACGCGCGCGGGCGCAGTCGTTCGATCACTTCTTCGAGTTTCTGGCTGATTATGAGCAATCGCTCGGCGAAGGCGAAGCGGGCGGGCGCGCGTATTCCTGCGTATTCCACGAGTTCGTAATGGCGGCCGTCGCTATCGATGACGCCGTAGCCTGTGGTGTCGCTGCCGGGGTCTATGCCCATGACGCGCACCCATTTGCCGCCTTTGTCAGTCGGCGAAAAGATTTCTTTCTTCAAGATTTCTTTCTTCGCGCGGCTGCTCGCCGAAGGGTTCCCGGTTTTCGAGGTCAACCGGCGGCCTCCATCTCTTCTTCGGGGATGTCGAAGTTGGCTGACACCTTCGACACGTCGTCGTGATCGTCGAGGGCTTCCATAAGACGCAGCACCTGTTGCGCGGCAGATCCCGTCACCTGAATGGAGTTGTTCGGGCGCATGATTATTTCGGCCGAGATGGGTTCGAGGCCCGCGCCCTTTATGGCTTCAAGCACTGTGTCGAAGTCTTCGGGGGCGCTCAGTATCTCCCAGGTTTCCTGGTCGCCGCCTACGTCCTCGGCCCCGCTTTCGAGCGCAAGCTCCATGATGCGGTCTTCGCTCGCGGCGTCACGGTCGAGTATGATCGTGCCCTTCTTGTCGAACATCCAGGCGACCGACCCGTTTTCGCCGAGGTTCCCACCGTGCTTTGAAAATAGGTGACGTATCTCTGCGACAGTGCGCACGCGATTATCGGTCTGCGTCTCTATGAAGACGGCCACGCCGCCCGGCCCGTATCCTTCGTAGGTTATGTCTTCGATGGTTGCGCCCGCGATCTCGCCCGTGCCGCGCTTGATGGCGTTCGAGATCGTGTCTTTGGGCATGTTCATGGCTTTGGCGTCATCGACGGCCTTGCGCAATCGCGAGTTTCCGGTCACATCCCCTCCACCCACGCGCGCGGCTACGGTTATTTCCTTAATCAACCTCGAAAACATCTTGCCGCGCTTGGCATCGAGGGCCCCCTTCTTATGCTTTATCGAATGCCATTTCGAATGTCCTGACATAAAACTGACTCTTCCTTCCGCTTGTGAAATGATTCGAGCTTTCCAGTCACGGCCTCAGCCTTTTCCTTATAGCCCTTCAAGCCTTCTAGCGCGAGCCGGTTTTTACTGAAGACCTGTGTGGCAAGCCATTTTGTAACCAGTGTCGAGTATACGCCAAGTGTTTCCGGCGGGCAACGACGTGTCAGCCGTCAGCTATCAGCTATCAGCTATCAGTCTTCAGCTATCAGCTATCGGATTTAATACTGAGGGCTGAGGGCTGAGGGCTGACAGCCTCTTCGCGCGCGGCTTTGGATTCGCGCATCCAGCTTTGCAGTTTCTCCATGTCTTTAGTCACAGTGCGCGAGCCTGCCAGTAATACGAGCGCCAGCAGTGCGCCCAGTATCGGGATTGCGTACATGGCCGAGTGCAGCCCTTCCGCGCGATACGGTTCGAGCGCCCTGGCGGTCGTCTCAAATACGCCTGCGGCGCGGGCGGCGCTCTCCGTGAAATAATCGCTCGCCACGCCCGTTCCGTAAGGGCCGAAGGACGCGCCCAGCACGTACATGGCGAAGAAGTAAAGGGCCATCGCCGTGCCTCTCAGCGATGGCTCTATTATGTCATGTATGGTCGAATAAACGGTCGAGTAGTAGACGCTCATCAAAGCGTAAGCCAGCCCCATAAAGATGCCAAAGCCCCACAGGTCGCCTCCGGGCCTTTCGAGCGCGAGCCATACGAGCGGCACCGAAACGATTATCGCAATCGCCCCCAACACCATGCGTCCGCCCGGCCGCCGCTTCGTTATCGCATCGCCCAGTATGCCGCCCAGTAACAAACCGGGTATGCCCATCAAGCCGTTTACGACCATGGAGATATTGCCCGCTGTTTGAATGTCAACTTTGTGATAACGCATCAGGAAAGGATTCAGGAAAGAGCCTATGGCATACATATTGAAGTTTTGCAGCGCGCCCGACGCGATCACCCACCACATGGTCGGAATCGTGAGCACCAGAAGAAAAGGTTCCATGAACCTGGAGATCGGATGCCGAAAAGTGTAGCACAGCAGCGCAAGAAAGATCCACACCAAAAGCCGACGCACATTGAAACCCAGGAAAACTAAATCGACGACGAGTATCACGCCGCACAGACCAGCTAGGTATATCCAACCGCTCTTTGGTCCCTGGCGTTGCAATGCGCCAACAGTGTGAATCTCAGTGGCTCCGCGCTTAGGCTCTTGAATGAACAACGCAGCAACCATACATATCAAACCGGGGATGATCGCTATATAAAACGCAGCCCTCCATCCATAAGCGTGAGCGACCCGTCCGCTAATGGCATAGCTCAGGGCGAGTCCTATGGGGAGTCCCATCATAAATACCGAGAGCGCCGTGGCCCGTTTGTTTGCGGGGAACAGATCGCCTATCAGCGATGATGAAGCGGGCGCGCAGGTGGCTTCGCCCACGCCTACGCCGAGGCGCGCGGCAAACAACGTCCAGTACCCTTTGGCCAATCCCGATGCGGCCGTTAGCAGGCTCCATGCGAAGACGCCCGCGGCCAGGATTCGAGTGCGCGTCTTTTTGTCGGCCAGGCGGCCGAGCGGTATCCCTACTGCCGCATAAATCAGCGTGAAGACCGTACCGAGCAGGGCCAACTCGCTGTCGCTCAGTCCCCATTCCTTGCGAATCGGTTCTGCGACCACGCCGAGAATCTGCCGGTCGTAGAAGTTCATCGCGTTTATGGCGAACAACACTGCCAGCGCGTAATATGCTCTCGCTTGATTCGTCATTCATTACCTCCCTTTGCAAAATTGTAGGAATTCGCAGCCCTGCTCCTTTACTCCCCGATTCAGAAAGGATGAAGGATGAATACCCATTCACTCTCACTTTCATCCTTCATCCCTCATCCTTCATCCTTTTAAACACCCCTGCTCCCCTGCTTCTTTCATTGCTCAAGAAGCTTCTTGAGACCATCGCCCAGCCTGACGATATCAGAACTCTTTTCCATGCCCTTTTGCAGATCGGTCGGGTGGACGATCTCCGCAATGAGGCGGCGGACCTCTCTTCTGCGTTTTACAAACTCTTCGGGGAGCGCACGGCCTTTTTCGGCAAACGTCCGCTTTGCGTCGGCCAATTCGTCGACCGTTGCAAGCATCTTTTGAAACTCTTCCGGCAATCGAGGCAGATACTCCTGCCCGTGACACCCCGCGCAATAATAGGCGAAACTGAAATTCCTTTCGGGAGACCCCACGAGGTGAGCGCCGTGACATTGAGAACAATCGAGCCGAGGCGAGCGGCGGCTTTCGGGAAAATGGCGACCGGTTTTAAAAGCGGCGAGTTGCTGGAGGTGGCACGCGCCGCACATATCGAGAGTCTGTTCCGGCGTGGGCAGCCCCACAAACTCCGCCTTGTGCGCGCTCTCTTTATCTTTTGCCGCCGCATCTCCGCCGTGACAGAGGTTGCAGGCTATAGCTGCTCGCGCATGGGTGCTGTTTCGGTAAAGGGCGACTTCCTGGCCGCTCCCTTTTCGATGGCAGGCGGCGCAGTTATCGTCCTCCGGTGAGAGGGACCGGCCTTTGAGATCGATAGAACTCTTTGATGAAGATGATCGAGCATCAGGCATCGCGCTCTGCGCGCCCCGGCTTGAGACCTCAGCCGAATGAACGGCCACGGCCAGAGCGATCAGTATCAGGGCCGTCAGGGCTTGAATCTTGCTTCGCGCCATCGATCTCCTTTTAGGTAAAAACCGGGATGATGAAAATTTGGAGTATTCCGGCTTTTTCCCAACACACAATTTCCCTCTTTCGTTCCTCTGATCTTATTCCGGCCTGAAAAGGCGAATCCGGGACTGAGGGCGTAGAACATAAACCGCCAACAACACGGTTCGTCTCTCTGCCCTGATTTTCATCACTCCAGGATTCAGGCTGTTCATTTCGATGCCTACTTCGCAGCGGTTTCCTTCAGCCATGCCTTCAAATCCTCCGGCTTCTCGAAGTCCAACAATGCCTCGCCTAACTCTTCCAGCTTTTCCGTCGAAAGACTGACGACCTTCGCTTCTGTCCGACTCTCGATTC
>JAKEHD010000549.1 GCA_022615215.1 Blastocatellia bacterium | reverse complement strand
ATCACGAATGAAAAGCGGCGTCCGGGCCGCCGCACTCCAAATAAAATCGCCTGGCGGTGAGCTTGATGAAAAGTTTCAATCCATGCCGCGCAGAGTATACCCATCAGAACCAAAATTTTTCCAGGCCCAAAGATGGGGCAAAAGCAACAAGGTGACACCTATCAGGATATAAACAGTACTATGCACCCAAAGGCCATAAATAAGTGGCAGAGCGCTGAAGTTGTAGAAAAAAAAGTTCAAGGGCGTAGCGTATACGAGCAGTATCTTTCCCAACGGAGATTTTGCCAGCCCGTCAGAAGGTTTATTCCAAAGGATCAAAGTGGTCAGAAGAAAAAAGAGTGTGCTTGCCACGACTGCTGCGATCCAATTACGGTTCCATAGGAAAAATACGCTCCACATGACGCCCAGAGCCTCGGCGACAAATTTCATCGGATGAGCATGGGCAAGGATATATTTGCGTATCAGGTTATTGATAGTGCCCGGCATGTTCGAAGTCCTTTCGCTCATTATAGCATTTCGACGCTGATAGCGATTTTCCCAATAGCGTCACAAATCAGGTGCGCTTCGGATTCAGTGATCGTATAGGGCGGATAGAGTTTTACGGTGTTTCCCCGTGCGCCGCACGCATACGTTAATACGTGCTGGTCGCGCGCGACATTGACGAAACGCCGCGCGGCGCTACGGTCGCCGAAATCCAGGGCAATGCCAAGACCATAGGCGCGAACCGTTGTAATTTCCGCCTGTCCAATCAGGGATGTGAGCCGCCGCGAGATAAGCGACCCGAGAAAGCGTATACGACCGATTTTTAGTAGATTGTCGATCCGGTTGACCACGTGCATTCCAATAGAGCAGCCGAGGGGAGAGCACGAAAATGTTGAGCCGAGAGCGGAAGAAGGCCAATCTGGTATTCGATGGTAGACAGATTCACTTACCACCAGAGCACTGAGCGGAAAGACTCCTCCTCCGAGAGCTTTTCCATACGTTACAACGTCAGGCTGAACGTCATATCGCTCAATTGCTGCAAACGTCCCCGTCCGCCCCAGGCCGACCTGAATTTCATCGGAGATCAGCAAGGTCTCGCTTCTTCGGCAAGCTCGCGCAACTTTCTTCAACCACTGGGACGGCAATTCCCTCAACCCATTGGCACCTTGAAGCGGTTCGACAAGGATCGCCGCATAGCGGCAGGATAATATCTGCTCGATCATCTCTTCCGATCCGGGATCAAAAAAGCGGATGTCGATTCCCTGTGGCAATCTGTGGTGGGCAGTGCCCAGAAATGACAGGCTCAACTCCTCTCCTTCAGTCGAAAACCCATGAAAGGCGTGGCGCAAAGCCAGAAACGTATTACGCCTGGTGATCTTGCACGCAAGGCGAACAGCCAGAGAGACAACCAACGCCCCGCCGACATCGAAATAGACGCGGCCGTTCTCTACGGGCGTAAGCATTGCAAGCCTGTGTGCGAGCTCTTCACGAGAATAACTTGTCATTCCGTTGACGTGATCGAGTATTTTAAGTGTGCGCGAAACCTGCTCGGCCAGTTCCTCGTCACAATGTCCGAAAACCGTAGTTGAGTACCCCTGGATCAAATCAAGGTAGGGAACCTCGTCACCCTCAAGCCAGAGATAAAGGCCGCTGGCGCGACAGGCTGTCGGACGCGGATCGAACATAGCCGTTTCGTCGCACTCGAACGAGCATTTTCGCCTGATCGTTGCTCTCTGATCCGTCCTCGTTTCTTTACAGATGACCTGTTCACTCATATCGCCACCCTCGGCTTCGTTAGGCAACAGGGCGCTGCCTCTCGATTCTGCTCAAGACCTGGCGAATCTTGCCGCTAGGGTCTCTTTCAATGAGTTCAGTATGTTCGACGCTCAACCCGATAGCAGAATCCAGGCATTGTTGCTTGAGGTATCTTTCAAAACTCGATTTCAACGCAGCACGAACTGAGCCGACATCTGCGGCGGCTCTGGATGTAAACCTGACGGTGAGATGCTTCTCGCTATCCTGGATTACCTGGTATCTCTCAATTCCTGCCACCATCTCTGCAAGGGTCGTGAGATGAAAAGGAGGCAGGGCGACCCGTCCGCCGCCGTTGTCGTTAAAATGAAGAAGTTCCGACGCTCTTCCTTTCAACAGGACTCTTGGCAGAACACTGCCGCAGGCGCAAGGCTCTTCAATCAAAGTTATCCGGTCAGGCAGTTCAAAGCGGATGAAAGGCTGCACATAATTGACCAGGTTGGTTACCAGAACTTTGTCACTCTCCACACCGGCCGGGACAAGATTGCCTTTATAATCAACCGGCTCCACAATGAACCAATCCGTGAAGATGTGTATCCCCTGTTGTTGCTCGCACTCCATTCCCAGCCAACCACACTCTGCGCAACCGTAGCAGTCGAAGACTCTGCAACCGAACGCATCGGAAACGAGCTTTCTAATACGAACTGTCAGCATCTCTCCGCCCGAGGTTAGGGCTTTGGGTCGCAGATTCAACTTGCCGTCGAGTTGGTAATCGGCAAGTTGTTGGAGGATGGTCGGGAAACTGCCGAGTATGTCCGGTTGATACTCATTTAGGGAGCTTATCAATTTCTCGGCGGGCTGAAATATATCGTAGAGCTTTATCTGAACGAATAATCGAACGAATTCCGGCGCGGCGGCCATCACCGATGAAACGCCCAGGTTCGCCGCCGGCGATAGCACGCTTGCCAGACGGGTGCGTCGGCCAAGCGAGGAGGCAATCTCTTTGAACGAGAGATCGCCTCGCGCCTTACTTCTTGCGCCTGTCAGGACAAAACACAAAAACCAGGAGAAAAGGTCATGCACGTAATGTCCGACAACACCGGTCGTGCCGGACGTGCGGGCTATAAAATACTTGCCCTTGAACATTCTGCCAACATTCGCCGGGTCTTCGGCAAAAGTCAGGACTTCTTCCTTGTTAATGGTTCGGTCGGTAAGGACATCATCCATGTTCTCCATCACGTCGGTCTTGGTGACCATCGGCAAGCTTCCAATTTCCTCAAGGGAGAGGCGTTTCTGTTTCCCATTGTAGAGTCGCCGATAGAAAGGCGAATTCGCCACGGCGTGATCCATAAGCTTTCTAAACCTCTCCTCTTGTATCTCCATCAGCTTTTGCTTGCTCGTCCGCTCGCATCGTCTGACCTGAGCGAGCAGGTGCATGGATGTGAGAAGGTCGTAGTTGTACCGGAAGCTGTTCATCGATACCTCTGGCTTTCACTCTTGATTCCGGGCCTGTCTCCACGAGCATTCTCCGAGATTTAGTAGACAAGCCGTCGGGTACTATTTGAGATTGATCTCTTCGTATGCCCTCCACACTTCCATCGGATCATTCTTGTCCTCCATCTCGTCGGCACCATAAAACAGACGATCATCTTCCTCCGGACTCATTCCCCAGAACTTGTACTTGAAGCGAATACCTCGCTCCATGGTTACCCAACGGATAAGCTTTTCCATTGGACGCAGACCATCATGGGTAAAGCCGGGTCGCGGTCGGCCCGACCTTCCAACCTCGGTGACGCGCGCGACGCCACGCTCCACAAGCCCATCGGCCAGTTCCTTCATTCTTTCCGGGGGATGAACTCCAACCGTCTGCGTATCCTTATTTATCCACGCATAAGCTTCTTCGAGATGGTCTACAGGGTGGATGTACATCGTCCTGCTGAGAGGGTGACTATCGATCACGCATGGCTTATCGGTGACGATGATGGTCCAATCCGTTCCCTTTGACGTAAATACTTGCCATCCCCGAAATTTTGCTTCGGCCCTGGTTCGTGTGATGTGAGCCATCATGTCTTCGTCAATGGGCGCCTTTGCTATTCTGTATAGATTCTTATCCAGCCAGCGATGCAAAGCATTGACGTATGGATGTGGGTCTCCTTCAAAGAAGGTTTCCTGCGGACTGAAGCAGGCTTCTTGATCGTACATACTTATATCGGAGGCAGCCTTCATCGCCGCGTAATCATAGTCGGGAGTATCCGCTCCGATTAAATGGATGCTTCTCTTGGGGCCGAATTCTACGAACTCAGTTCCATAGCGAATTTTTTCTTGATCGCCTCGATAGAATCTTTGTTGCCCCAGGCGCAGACCACGTCTGCCATTGACAGCATCTCGTCTTCAATGTCCGAGCCATGCTCCCAGTAAGCTGCGGTAACCGATTTCGTAATCGGATGAGAAGGGTCCAGTTCATACAAGCTCAAAGCAAACAGTAGGCTTGTTACAATGTCTCTTTTTGGCAGTTTGGCGACCGTTACGTTCTTGGTCAGAATGCTTCGCAGGATCGAAAACAGCCCTGCCATTGGGATATTTCCCACGAGGATGTGAACCACCTTGCCGCGAGGCTCTGCGTGCAGGTATACGGTCTTGTGTGGGAGCCATTCGTCAAGATAATAAGGATTCCCCAGGTCAGCCTCTAACTGATCGTATATCTTGATTCTTCTCAAGGCGGTTGCCAGCAGCCCGAGATCGTAGTAGATGCTGGGACCGCTGTAGCCGGTAGTCATTCGCGCGCACTCTATGGCAAGCTTTCTGAGTTTATGGTCCTCGTCGAGCCATATCTTACCGATCTCGTTCAGAAAGATGGATATATCGTCGGTGTGCAAGGCGCGCAAATCCTCGTTCGAACTACTCCTTATCCTTTCTATATCGGAAGGATCGAGCCTCGGTAGCTGCAACTCAAATCCGGTTTCGTACTTGATGGAGATGATATTGTCAGGTGTAGGTTCTTTACGCTCCCCACAAATAAGGATGGGTAACTTGATTGGTTCCATTGGTCGCCTCCTTATATCTGCTTTGGCTGTGTCGAGTTAATTGATGCAGTACCCGATACTTTCCAGATACCGCTCGTGTCTGTTTTTTCGGACCAGGTCTACAAAGTTCGGGCAGCGAACTTCGCTCGGTTCAACCTGCTCACCGGCCGTATAGCGTTTCAGACTCGCAATCGCTTGGACGAGCGCCAGGCGGGCCGCAGATGGGTTTTTCTCAAGGTGATGAGATGATCCCGGAATCATGTATAACTCGCGCGGAGCCAGGCTCCCATTGCCAGAGAAAGCGACTTCGATATCCTGAAGCTGCGCCCAGTCATCGCGTTCAGTGCAAATATGTATGATCGGGAAGCGGCAGGAAACCAGGTCTTGCTGCGTCGATTCTCGCGAGTACCAACCGGCATCAACTACATCCTCAATGAACCCCCGGCCAACTTCATACCCAAGAACATCCCGAATGTCTGGAATCGCCCGCCCCTTCAACAGGTCGTCAACAAAATCGTGTCCCAGAACGCGGTGTAGGGTATCCTGGACATGAACAACTCCTACCAGAGATGCCTGTACACACACTTCATCGGAGCTCGCGAGCGCACGGAACGCGACCCTTGCGCTAAGACTCGAACTGAATACTGCAGGAGGCGCATCCGGATATTGGTGCCGCAAGGCATCTATAAAAGCGATCAGGTCTTGCTGGGCCGATGAAAGAGTAAAATCAAACACATCTCCATCACTTACTCCTATATGATTCGCGCTGTCATAACGGACTGTCCGGAACCCATTCAGGACCAGGTACAGGCTGACGAAGAACATATCACGTATCGTTTTTGCATACGGAGGCGCTATCAGGACCACAGGAGTGCGAGGACCGCTGGTTGTTAAAGAGGTTTCCATCAGCCCGCGGACGACTTTGTTATCCGGGCGGATTACCTTGATCTTTTTTGAGCAAATACCTTCCATCACTTCCCATAGCAAATATCGCGAGCGATCACGCCCGCAGGTGCCTCCTGCGCTGTAGCGAAACCACCAGCGATGAACTGAGTGAGTAAGTTCTTGCTTTGGATAGCAGCTTCATTGCGGCAACCTCATCTGCGGCTATCTTAAAAATTGAGCCTCGGCTCTTCTTTTCGCCTAGTCTGTCCTAACGAGTATCGGGGACCACTACAGTGCCACGTTCCATCTTCAGCGCGCATCCCCTATCCTCAAGCATCTTGACGCGCCGACAGAACTGCAGGACAGGGCCTGCGCGTCCGCACATACAGGGCATGTTGCTTACTTGGCCGAAGTCATCGCTCAGGATGAAACCAGGATAACTGGTCGGGAGAGGATCGAAAAAAGCGAGCAAGCCCATCTCCTCCGGATCCGAGGGGGAGAGGTTCTCCGGGTCCAAAGCAGCAACGACAAGCCACGGCGGAATATGCTTGACCCCGCGCTCGCATTCGAAGATAACAGTGTTGAGTTCGACCATATTGAAAGCATCGCGTATCTTCATGCGATTTCGGAGGCCGAGATACTCTCCGCAAAGCGAAAGGAATGATTCACAGTCTATCTCTTCCTTTGCGTAGCTTTTCCAACCACCGGCGGTGATGATAAGACTGCCCCGCGCGCCAAGATCAATCGTTTCGCCCCGATCCTTTAGAAACTCCATCAGGTACAGGAAGAAGATCGGCGGGCCAACAAGGACGGGCGAAGCGGCCGGGGAAGCGCCCGTATATGATCCAAGAGCCTGGCCGGAGAAAAGATGCCATTGCGAACGTAATTCTCGCTTGGCCGGAGAAGATGGAGCAAACTCATCACGTAGGGAAACCACACGTCTCCCGCTTCACTACTATCAGGACCGAGATTGAAGATTCGTGATTCGACCGGTATGCCTATCAAGAGTTCGACAGATTTCCTGATGGAACCCAGGAATCGTTCGAGCGTGGCGTTGTCACGGGGAACCTGACTGACGCTTCCGCGAGTGCCACTGCTGCGACAGACCATGATATACTGCGCGCGGGATGAAATGACAATTTTGAACGGAGATACCATCGGCTTCCGCCCGCTGGAGTTTCAGTTTTTACCTAAAAGATTAGCCCGCTGT
>JAKEHD010000548.1 GCA_022615215.1 Blastocatellia bacterium | reverse complement strand
GGTGATACCAGCGCATCCCACGGCAGCCGGTTGAGTATCTTATCGGGAACTATGACCAGCGAGCGGCAGTCGCCGAGCAGGGCCTCGACCGGCGCGATCAGATAATCGAAGAGTTCACGCGCCAGGTGTTCTGTTTCTCTGCCCTCTTCATCCGACGCGCCCTGCAAGGTTGCGAGAAACCTGTTGATCTTTTCAGTCAGCACCACCTGTGAGACCGGCACGGTGACGGGTGGTTGCAAGCCGTCGGGTGAAATGACCCAGACGAGCAGCTTGTCATCCAGGACTGCATATTCGAGAAGGCGCGTATTGCCAGGAATGCGCGCTCGAATTTCATCCGATGGGAGCGGTTGCGCCGCCGCTTGTAGCAGCAGGTCGAGTTTGCCGCCTCGCTCAACGACTTGCGCGCCTACCCTCATCGAATCCAGCAACGAACGTGCTCGCGAAGTTTCCGCATACACAAACGATTGTTGCCAGTCTTGCATTCGCGAGTGCGCTAGATCGGTTCCCATATCGTAAACGCTCTGCTCGACATCGAAGAAGTTGTCCCGATTTTCTTCTTCGACGATCCTGGTCCGATGTTTATCCATCACCTCAAGGAGTGTTGCAAGCTGTTGTTGCGCTGCGGATATATCGTTCAGAGCCATGCAGCAGGCCAGCCGCCCTTTATAAGCTTGATAAAGGTGTGTGGAGAAGTCGAGCGCGTGGCGTTTATGGAGTTCGATAGCTTGATCGTATTGATCGAGAGCCTCAGCAAATTCGCCGCATTCTCGGTGTAGATGGCCCATCTGCACGGCGGCATAAGCCATCATCAGTTGTCCGAGGGATTTGTCCGAGTGCGCCGCCGCGATCGCGTAAGCCTGTTTAACACTACCGAACGCCTTTTCAAAATTTTGCGCATTGCCATAAGTCAAGCCAAGATGCGCGTAAGAGAAAGAGAGCATTACGGAGTTGTTCGTTGCGGTTGCAAAGCGCAGCGACTCGCGTGCGTAAGCGATAGCGGCATCGTAAAAGCCGAATGTGTTCAACGCCGTCGCTTGAACATTATATTGCCGCCAGAAGGGTAGAGAGCTTAATGGTGATCTGTCGAGCAAGGACCAGCTTGCGCCCATTTGTCGTAGGCATTCGGGACGATTACCGAGCAATCGGTAATGTTCGATGAGTCCGCTGCTGGCGTCCAGAGCAGACAATGGGTCATTGAGTTTTTCAGCCATCTCTTGCATCTGATGATAAAATGCGAAGACGTTCGAATACTCGTCTAATTTGATAGAGATGCTCGCCTGCTGATACAACGTCCGCAGGTGCAGCCAGTGATACTGGCCAGCCTCGCAGTCGCGCAGGAGCCTATCAAGAAGAGACTTACTTTTCTGCGTCCGTCCCAATTCCCAGCAGTGGAGTGCCGACCAGTAAGTTGCCAGCCGCGCGCCGCATACATCGCCTATTTGCGAAAAGATTTGTCGCGCCTGATCTCTTAACTCATATGCTCTTTCGACCTGCCCCCGAGTATACAACTCACGTCCTTTGCGCATCATCTCCTGCGCTTCGCGGGCTTTCGCCAGTTTTTGTGGTGATGAAAATCGGTAAAAACCAGCCGTATCTGCCGTGTAATGGTCGCCCACACTTCGCGTGTCCAACTCGCCTGCATAAGCAAGCGCGTCAATCGCTTCGCGCCGGGAGTCTTTTGTCGCTTCGGCATCGCTCTTCAGATAAGCCGCCAGCAATTCCGTCGTCAGTTTCTCCCGATTAGGGCTGAAGAGCGCCCACACCCGCTCCGCGTCTCCGGCCCGATAAGCATTCAAAAAATCCTCGACCAGATTTTGCTGGCTCTGCTCAGTCCGGCTCCTGCGTTCTTCGAGGCGGTTGAGATGATTGCGAGCTTCTTCCGACCATGCGCTGTTCGGATCCTTTTCAAGATATGCGCGCCAGTCTTCGGTTGCGCCCTCAGTGAGTATCATCTGCTCGCGCAACAGCGCACGATTGAAGATCGCTTCGTGAAGATCGGGATCAAGCTTCAGAGCGCGATTCATATACGTCAGGCTCCGGGCGAAAAACTCGACTTTGGAACCGTCTTCATCGCTCGCGTCGACGCTGCGCCCCCTCTCGAATAGCGCCGCGCCGAGGTCGCTATGCAGCAGAGCATTTTCCGCATCCGCCTGCAAAGCAGCCTCGAATTCGCCGATGGCCCGGTCGTACTCGCGTCCAGCCAGATAGTAAAGGCCCAGCGAATGATGCGACTCCGCCGACGGGCTGTCGGTGACGGCTTCGATCAAAAGCCGCGCGGCCAGCGTGTGCGCCGCGTCATCGACCGTCTGCTCTCCGCGCAGGCTTACAAACGGCGCATACGCGAAGCCGCTGAAACGCGCTTCGAGCGGGCGCGCGGCCCGGTAGGCCGTTTGTAAGACCTGCAACCCTCTGCTCGCGGGCGAGCTATAAAAGAAGAGCCTCCACGTGCCCAGCCCGCAGCCCATCACAACGAACAGCAGCAACAGAATCCCAGGCGGCGAGGCGGCGCGTTGCCTCAGCGTGCGCCCTGCCGGGGCGTGATCCTTAGTCGCAGACTTTGGTTGTGCCACAGGCTTATACATGAGTCACAAATTCCCTACAATGTCGAAACCTACAGAACCCTCTGTCGCAGACGGCGCTCTGCCGGAAATCGAGCGATTTCATAACAGCAAGCAGGCAGCGGACGGCTACCGATCCCTCGCCTTCACACCCGTTTTTGGCTTTTTCTTCCTACGTGCTTCCCGATCTTTTATTGCCAAAGGTTAAAAATCATTACAGTGGCGACATAATATCTTTCGCGCAAACTTCCGCCAATATAAACCAACCTTTGCGGCCCTGCCACGTCACAAGGATTGCGCTCGCCAAGAAAACTTGCAGGAAAATCTGTCAGGGTCTCGCAATCGTCGAAGCGTGCTCACTTCTCTTCCTTGATCGCTTCGATATTATTCCTCGCCTCATCGGCCCAGGGAGAATCGGAATCCTTCCTCAGATATTCCTGCCATTCATCCCTGGCCTCAGCGTGCCGCGACATCTGCTGATACAGGAGCGCGCGATTGAATCGCGCCGCAAGAATCGCAGGGTCAAGCTCAAGCGCGCGGTTCAGATGTTCGAGGCTGCGGGAAAATTCTTCCGCTCCTTTCCCCGTCTCCTCTTTCTCAAAAGCCTTGCCCCTTTCCAGGTAAGCGGCCCCCAGGTCGCTCAGAATCCGCGCATCGTTCGGCTCAAGCTCAAGCGCCTTTTTGAAGTAATCTATGGCCCGGTCGAAATCCTTCCCGGCCAAATAGAAGCAGCCAAGCTCGTGAAATGATACGGCACCGGGGTCTTCCCTCGCCTGTTCTTTCAGAATGATTTCGGCACGCTTGAGACTCGCATCATCGACTTTCTCGCCCGCGCCTCCTCTCACAGTCGGCCTGGGCTTATGGTCCAATACCGTGATGCGCGCGGCGACGGGCCGCTCCTGATAAGCCTTGTTGAGAGCGATAAGCCCCTCATCGCTCCCCGGCCCCAAAAAGAAAATTCGCCATACTCCGATGCCTGCCGCTATCAGAATTATCGCCGCTACGGCAAGCGCCCATCCGGGCGCGCTGAAGTATGCGCGCCATGAACGATGAGGAGACGCGGACGCTACGGCAGGAGTTTCGGTCTTCGAGGCATACTCTTTCAGGGCTTGCGCGAAGCGGACCTGTTCTCTTCCCTGCGGAGTCGCCAGGAAAAGCCTTTCGAAATTTGCGCGGGCACTCCCTTCGAGCCTGCCTTCAACGTAATCTTCGACAAGCATACTCTCGACCACGAGAGCGAAATCAGAAAACTCTCTGCCGGTCATAAGCCGCTCCTCGACCGCCTGCAACTCTTCTTCGGAGAGGTTGCCGAGTAAATAGTTCCTTAGCATCTCTTCGCCTTTGGCTTCAAACTCCATAGCGGAAACCGCTCGCCTTCCCCATACATATATGAGTTCTCACCTGAAACATTACGCCCTTCATGACGATTGACTCTGCATAAGACAGTCGCCCACGCATTGCTGAAGGGCCAGCTTGATGCGATGAGCGCGCGCCCTCAGCGTGTTGAGCGTTATACCGAGCTGCTCGGCCAACCTCTGGCGACGGTTTATTTTGGCCCTTCTTTCGTCGCGATAGTATTCGAGTATGAGTTCCCGGCTTTGAGGGTCGAGGCGCTCCATGCATCGGTCCAGGCAATCGAAGTGGCGTTCTTTTCCCTCAACGGGGTCGGGCTCGGGGAGCGGAAGCGGGTCGGGCCGTTTCTTGACATACTCCTTGTAAACATTCTGCGCGACGCCATAGAAATATAAGCAGGGGTCGCCCGCATAGCTCCCGGCAATATCGAGAGCTTTTCGGGTAACGCGGTTTATCGTTTCGTCGGTGAGTTCCTCAGCGACAGGGCATCCTCGCCTCGCAAAGATTCTTATCAGATTGCATCGAATCTCCTCGTATTTCTGACCGGCGCGCTCGCGGTCCATGTCGAGCCAGGTCAGGAGATTGTCGAATGCTTCCTGAGTTATAGTCCAATCATTCTTCACTTGAGCCTCTTCATCCGCAATCCGATTTTATAGGCAAAAGCGCCTCACACACCGGAGAGATTTACCCTTGAGCACTGACTCTACCCGAGGGAAAAGTAAGCCATCTGATTCAGCCGTGAGTAATCGGATCAGTCAGGCTCATCCGCCCAAAATCCGTGAGGCAACAGTATAATAAAGGATGCGGCGAAAAATGCAAGCCGCGCAGAATGAATACATTTATTGCTGGCGCAATCGGTCTCACTCATCTCGACAAAACAAAAACTCTGATTCTATCCGTCCAGCATCATTTTCGCTCTTTCACACTGCCGACTTGAATACCAACGGAAGACGACTGTATATTCGCAAAATCGTAAGAAGAAAGACCTGGCTATCATAAGGAATGAGAATCCAGGAGAACTATCACCCGGCGGAACAAATCGTGGGCGCAATCGGTTATAGAGACGAGATGATCCTGATCGTAGATGATGACCCTTCGGTTACGGCGAGCCTGGCCCTGCTGCTGAAACAGGCCGGGTACAGGTCCGAGTGCGCGGCCTCTCCGAAAAAAGCCCTCGAACGGCTTGCGACCGAGGATTTTCAACTCGTCCTTCAGGATATGAACTTCTCGCGCAGGACGGGCGGCGAAGAGGGGCTTGAACTGCTCAGACAGACAAAAGCGCGCAAGCCCGCCCTGCCCGTCATATTGATAACGGCCTGGGGATCCATACAACTCGCCGTAGAGGGGATGCGCGCGGGCGCAAGCGATTTCATAACCAAGCCCTGGACTCATCAGCAGCTTATGCAATCGGTGAGGACGGCCCTAGGGCTTGCCGCCGCTTCCCGGCAATCGAAAGAGAGCGCGCCCACGAGAGACGATCTCGATTCGCTTTACGACTTCAAAGACCTCACGGGAAGCGACCCGAAATTTTTAAAGATACTGGACGTTTCGGGCCGCGTCAGCGCAACGGATGCTTCGGTCCTCATCACAGGCGAGAGCGGGACGGGCAAGGAACTCATAGCCGAAGCCATACATCGCAACAGCCATAGAAGGAACGCCCCTTTCATAAAGGTCAATCTGGGAGGGATATCGTCCGCGCTTTTCGAAAGCGAGATGTTCGGCCATGTCAAGGGAGCGTTCACCGATGCGCGCCGTGACCGCAAGGGGAGGTTCGAGATGGCCGACGGCGGGACCATCTTTTTGGATGAAATAGGAGACCTCGACCCGCACTCTCAGGTCAAAATGCTCCGCGTGCTTCAGGACCGCACTTATGAAGTGTTAGGCTCAAGCGCGACTCGCACCGTCGATCTTCGTGTCGTATCGGCGACGAATCGCAACCTGTCGGAGATGGTCGAGGCGGGCGCTTTCCGCGAAGACCTGCTCTATCGCCTGAACCTCATAACCATACACCTGCCCGCCCTTAGAGAGAGGCGCTCCGATATACCGCTTCTGGCGAATCATTTTTTAAAACGTATAGGCGGCATCTACGGGCGCGCAAGTATTGCGATCAGCCCTTCGGCGCTCGACTGGCTTCAGCAATTGCCCTGGCCGGGAAACATTCGCCAGTTGAAGCAGTTGATCGAACGTACTATTCTCGTAAGCGGCAAAGACGTTTTAGAGATAGAGGACTTCGCGCTCCCGCTTGAGATGGACCTGGGCGAGGGGCGCAAATCCTCTCTTCCCGAAGTCGGAGCGATGACGATGGAAGAGATGGAGAAGGCAATGATAATCAAGTGCCTGAAATACTATTCCGGCAACATCAGCAAGGTGGCCGAATCGCTCGGCTTCAGCCGCGCCGCGCTCTATCGCCGCATGGAGAAATACGAAATCAAACCGTGATGGCGTATTTTAAACAAGTGTTCAGACGAGCAAAAAAATCACCACGGAGACACGGAGGCACAGAGGTAAAGATTTCTTTCTTGGTCTTTCTTATTTTCTCCGTGTCTCCGTGTCTCCGTGGTGAAATCCCACTCCTATTCTAAGAAGTTGTTGGCGACTTCTGACATGTGCGTCTCAACCTTATGAACCTCAGAGCCAAGTTCATTCTTTATATCATCCTCACACACCTTCTATTCGCAGGTGTGGCCGTCTATCTGCTCATTCAACACCGCCTCTGGCTGCTCGTGGCCGAAGCTGTATTCGTAGTCTCTCTGGTGTGCGGGTTGAAATTGATAAGCAGCTTTTTCGGGACGCTCGAACTGATAAAGACCGGCGCTCAGTTCATAAACGACAACGATTTCACCACACGCTTCCGCGAAGTCGGCCAGCCCGAAATGGACCTGCTCATAGATATTTACAATCGCATGGTCGATAACCTCCGCGAAGAGCGCACGCGATTGCAGGAGCAGAATTATTTTCTCGAAAAAGTCCTCACGGCCTCGCCTTCTGCAATCGTCACGCTCGATTTCGACGAAAAGATCGCCCTGGCAAACCCGGCGGCTGAACGCATGCTTCAGGCGACGAAAGCGGAACTCTCAGGCCGCAAGCTCTCTGAAATAGAGACGCCCTTCGCCTCGGACCTCGGCCGACTCAAAGCGGGCGAATCGAAAGTCATTCCGCTGCTCGGCCGTCGGAGAGTCAAGTGTCAGAAGTCTCATTTCCTCGACAGGGGCTTCGTCCGTCACTTCATACTTATGGAAGAGTTGACCGAAGAACTCCGCCAATCGGAAAGAGTGGCTTACGAAAAGCTGATTCGCATGATGTCGCACGAGGTCAATAACACCGCAGGCGCTGCAAACTCATTGCTTCATTCGTGCCTGACTTACGCAGACCAGTTGGAAGCGGAAGACCGGCAGGATTATAACAACGCTCTCGGAGTGGTCATTTCGCGCACAAGCCAGTTGAATCTCTTTATGAAGAGCTTTGCCGATGTTGTACATCTCCCCGCGCCCCGTCTCCATCCTTGCGATGTGCGCGAGCTGCTCGAAGACATATCGCTGCTCATGAAAGAAGAATGCGCTAAAAGAAATATCGCCTGGAACTGGGACGCAGAGCAGAGGCTTGCGCCGGTCTCGTTAGACCGCAGTCAAATGGAGCAGGCTTTCGTAAACATCATCAAGAACGCTGTCGAGGCGATAGGTGAAAATGGACGGATAACCGTCCGCCTCTTCAAGAAAGCATCGAAGCGATTCGTCGTGATAGAAGACACGGGCTGCGGCATCTCGGACGAAGTGCGAGCGAATCTATTTACGCCTTTCTTCAGCACGAAAGACAACGGGCAAGGAATCGGCCTGACGCTCGTTCAGGAGATACTCGACCGTCACGGATTCGAATTTTCGCTCGAAGGCATCGCGGGCCGCCCCACGCAATTCACAATCTGTTTCGACAAATCCGAGAGCGCTTGAGCGATGAAGCGTCCGGCGATGATGAGCATGTTGCGGACGGCCGATCACAGCGAGCAATTCTGTTTTTAATGATTCGGGCCTCCGCGCGTCCCGTAGGGACGACTGAATTTAGGCAGGTCATTTTGCGCCTGCTTACCGGGCCGATATTTACCTCGTCGCGTCAGCGACGATTGAACGTGTTGATTGATCTCAACCGTCGCTCGCGCGACGCGAAATATATTCGACTCCGTTCCGGGCCTTGAAAGGCCCGGCTAAATTCAACAGCCGCTGACGCGGCTGAGTAGTTACGATTCGGGTCTCTTATGGTTTCAAACCCGCGACGAGCGACTCCAAATCTCGCGTTATGATTGCGGGGTCTTCATCGCGGTCTATCGGAACCGGCTCGCCGAATGTGACCGATACCTCGCCGGGACGGGCGAAGTATCGCCCCTGCTGTTTGAGTTCGAATAAACCCTCGATCTTTATCGGCACGACAGGCAAATCCAGGTCCGATGCCAACAGTCCTATGCCGCCCATAAAGGGGCGTATCCGTCCGTCTTCCGTCGTCTTGCCTTCGGGGAAGACGAGCAGGCTGTATCCGCTGTCGACCCGTTTGCCCGCGAACGCAAAGCTCCGCCTGAAACCGCTCTTCTGTGGAAGCGGAAAGACATTGAAGAGCGCGACTATCAACACATATTGAACGCGCAATCGCAATCGCTCGAACCATCCGAGACCAGCGGGAGGATTGCGAAAGCTCCGCAGCCGCTCGCCTTCCATCGCTATCGCGAGTTTGTGTCTGAATCTCAAGGGCAGCGCGGACAATATCAATCCGTGATCGACCATAGAGACGTGATTCGATATGAAGAGAACCGGCCCGCGCGCATCTTTCAGGCGATCTTTGCCCGCGACCTTCACCCAGCACATCAATCGCGTGATCGGTAGAATCACCAGATAATAAAAAATAAATCGAATCCAGGTCGCGGGAAACCGCCCGGCCCAATCGGGATAGGAATACCCGGTCGCCTGCTGCCCGTTTCCTTCGTGTATCATCTTTTCGATATCGGCAATCGTAGTTGCGGCCGTGAAAGCGTCTTCGTCCATCTCTATCTGATAGCGATCTTCTATCGCGCTCATCAACTCGACGCGGCCAAGCGAATCGAGTTTGAGCTCCGCAGACGACGGGTCGAGAGCGCCGCCGATTCCGGCTATCAATTCCGCGAGCGCGGACCTTCCCGCCTGCGCCGGAGTCTTGCCTGAGAGATGAGCATTTACGGTCTCGGCTACCTTTCGCTTTATGATCTTGTGCGTGGTCGCCGTTCGCGGAAAATCCTGATCGGGCCACGTGAACCATCTGCGCATGTGTTGATACTCGCTGAGTTCCTGATTGGCGCGGCGCACCGCTTCTTCCGCGTCCGTGCGATCATCATCCATTATCAGCACTGCGAGAGGTTCGGGACCGCGAGCGCCTTCGACGCCGATGACACAGCTTGCGCGCACTCCGGGTTGATGATTCAGGGCGGCTTCGAGGTCTTCGGGAAAGATGTTCAGACCTGCGGCCGTGACTATCACATCTTTTTTGCGGCCTCTGAAATAGAGATTGCCCTCCTCGTCGCGTTCGCCCACATCGCCCGTTCGCAGCCAGCCTTCATCGCTCGCTACCGGTTTGAAGCCATCGCTCCAATAACCGGGCGAGACGTTTTCGCCGCGCACGAGGATTTCGCCGCTCGCGTCGAGCTTCACCTCCTGGCCGGGCATGGTCTTCCCTATCGAGCCGCGACTCAGTTTGAATGGATGATTGACGCTTATGATCGAGGCGGTCTCGGTCATGCCGTAGCCCTGCACGACGGCGTAGCCGAGCCGCTGCCAGAAGGTTTCGGTCTCAGGGTCGAGCGTGGCCCCGCCCGACACGAAGGCCCAGAACTTCCATCCGAACCGGCTGTGAATTTTTCGGAACATCCACCATCGTCTCAAGAAGTGCGCGCCCTCTGCTCTGGCGATGGCTCTCTGAAAAGAGTCCCATTCGTTGCGCGCTCGGTAATCGCGTTCGATCTTTTCGCGCAGGGCTTCGAGTTGGCGAGGGACGGCGACTATTACGGAGATGCGCTCGCGACGGACGGTCTCTATGATCTCGGAGGGGTTCAAAGACTGTTGAAAGAAGACTTCTCCGGCAAGAAGCTGAGGCACGAATATGCCCATGAACTGGCCGAAGACGTGACTGAGCGGAACGAGGTTGAGAAATCGAACGGGGTGAAAAGGCCGCTCCCATCGGATATATTTTTGAATCTCGCGCTCAAGCGGCGCGAGATTGGCGAGCAGATTCTTATGCGTGAGGCAGACGCCTTTAGGCTCTGCGGTAGTGCCCGATGTGAAGATGATCTCGACCAGATCGTTCGGGCCGATGTCTTCAAACGGGTAAGCGGCGTCGCTGCGCGAACGAACGATCTCGCCAAGACCGTCAAGCGGCAGAGCAGGAATGGAGAGATCGAATTTACCGGGGTCGCTTGAGAGCAAGAGTTTCGCCGAGACTTGGCTTTGAACGCGCGAGACGAATTCAATAGAACTGTGACGGTCGAGGGGGACGACTATCGCGCCGCGCAGCAGGCAGCCGAAAAATGCGGCTATCCATTCGGGAGAGTTTTCCGCCCAGAAGAGAACGCGGTCGCCCTTTTGCACCTTGCGCGCTTCGAGTTCGCGGGCGAATTGAAAAGCGGTCGAGCGAAGGCGCTCGTAAGACCAGCGAACGACTCTCAGTCCAGACCTATGCGCCATGGCCGTCTCATCGGGGCGCGCCGCGCAGTCGTCGAGGAAACTGATAATAGTTTCACGCATCGCGAGTATCATATCAGATGTGTTTGCGGGCGAGCTTTTCAGCCGTCAGCTACAGACGATCAGCCAAAAATTTCGAACCACAGATCACACAGATTTCGGCCACAGAACCACACAGAAACACACAGAAACACACAGACCAGAAATCCTGTAGAAGGCCCTGCCTTCCACTGTGCGATTGCGGTGTGGTTCTGTGGCCTGTGTTATCCGTGTCTGTAGAAGGCCCTGCCTTCCACTGTGGTTGAATACTTGCCCTTCACGGAGAGGTGAATAAATTATGCAGAAAGCGAGCACTTGGGGCAAATCAAAGAGGGCGCAATAATATACTTCGCGCGGCAGCAAATGAAATTCTTCAACGAGAGTTGTCGGGAAAGCTCCTCATTTGGAGTGCGGCGGCCCGTAGACACCGCTTTCCATTCCCGAGAGCCAGCGATAAATCTATTCGTTGCGGTTGCATCCAAAGCGCCGCCGCTCGCGGCGCACTCCAAATATGCGTTCCACTGCGGAAAAACTTTCATGCAGGCATGCGCGCAGTATAAAAACGCGATTGCTCTCGCCTGGCCGAAAACCGAATGGTCTGGTCTGCGAAAACCTTCCCTTTACAGTCGGGCTACTGAAATACCCAACCACCCGCGCAATCCTATTCTGACACCCGCCGGTTTGCTATAATCTCATTTTTAATTTTAGACAGAGTAGATCACTATTATGACCGGACACGAGATCAGACAGAAATTCCTCGATTATTTCGCCGAGCGCGAACATCGCGTGGTAAGAAGCTCGCCCCTTCTGCCCGCAAACGACCCTACGCTGTTATTCACTAACGCAGGGATGAATCAGTTCAAAGACGTATTCCTCGGACTTGAACAGCGCGATTACAAACGGGCCGCCTCTTCGCAGAAGTGCGTGCGCGCGGGCGGCAAGCATAACGACCTCGACGAAGTTGGGCGCACCGCGCGCCATCATACTTTCTTCGAGATGCTCGGCAATTTCTCGTTCGGCGATTACTTCAAAAAAGAGGCCATATATTTCGCCTGGGACTTGCTTGTACACCAGTACGGTCTCGACCCCGCGCGCATGTGGTGTACGGTCTTCGAAGGCGACGCGGAAGTGCCCCCCGATGAAGAAGCCGAGCGATACTGGCATCAGGTGGGCGCGCCGCCCGAACGTGTGCTCAGGTTCGGGCGCAAAGACAATTTCTGGCAGATGGGCGATACAGGTCCGTGCGGGCCTTGCTCGGAAATACATTACTATCTCGGTCCCAACCCGACGGACCCGGAATTCAACCGCATCGAACTTGTGAACGGGCCGGGCGATACGACTATGGAGATATGGAACCTCGTCTTCATGCAGTTCAATCGGCAAGGCTCGGGCGAACCCATCCGGGAAGGCGAACGCGCGGGCCAGTATGAAAATTATCGCCTGGAACCGCTTCCCGCGCCTTCCGTAGACACGGGCGCGGGGCTTGAGCGACTCACGGCAGTGCTTCAGGGCGTGAAGTCGAATTACGACACGGACCTCATAAAACCGATCATCGATTTCATAGCCGAGCTTGCCGACAGAGAGTACGTCTACGATTCGCCCGAGGGGATGTCCATGCGCGTTATAGCCGACCACGCGCGGACGACGGCCTTTTCAATAGCAGACGGCATAGCTCCGGGCAACGTCGAGAGAAACTACGTGCTGCGCAAGATCATGCGCCGCGCCATCTATCACGGCGCGACGGGCCTCGGCCTTGAGTCGCCCTTCTTTTACAAGGTCACAGAGTTTGTGATCGGGTTGATGGGCGCGCCCTTTCCTGAACTCGTGGCTGCGCGCACTTCTATAGAACATACCGTGCGCGGCGAAGAGCAGCGATTCAGCCGCATACTGTCGGTCGGCGGGACGAGACTTGCCGAGCTATTCGACCGCTATGCGCCCGAACGTCCCCCTATGATCGAGCTTGCAAAGATGTATGACACTTACGGCGTGCCGCCCGATATGATTCGTGTTGTGCTCGGTCAGCAGGGCGTCGAAATAGGCGAAGAGGAATTCAACCGCGAGTTCGACGCTTGCGTTCGAACGGTGCAGCAACAGGCTGGACCTTCAATGGCTCAGACCTCTGCCGCGAGGCGCACGCGCGAAATCTATGGTCGGGTGTGCGAGCACCTTGCAGGCACAGAGTTCACCGGCTATCACGAGACCGAAACCTCCGGCGCTCGCGTCGTCGCAATAGTAGTTGGTGATGAAGAACGCGATCATCTCGCGCAGGATGAGACCGGAGAAGTTCTGCTCGACCGCACGCCTTTCTATGCAGAGGCGGGCGGGCAGATCGGAGACACGGGCACATTCGAGGGCGAAAACATACTCGCCACTGTCGAAGACACCTACGCGCCTGTGGCCGGATACCACTTTCACAGGGTCAGGGTCGAGCAGGGCGAGCTTCGCAAAGGCGACACGCTGACCGCAAGAGTTGACGCCGAACGCCGCCGCCGCATCAAGGCCAATCACACGTGTACGCATCTCGTTCACGCGGCGCTGCGCGAAGTCCTCGGGCCGCACGTCAAACAGGCCGGCTCGCTCGTCGCGCCCGACCGCTTGCGTTTCGACTTCACGCATTACGCGCCGCTCACCGACGATGAAATCGCCGACATCGAGCGACTGGTCAATAACGAGGTGCTTCAGAATCGCGCGGTCGTAACCGACATCAAGCCGCTCGATGAGGCGCTCTCGTCGGGCGCTATGGCTCTATTCGGCGAGAAGTACGCTTCGGACGTTCGAGTGGTCAGCGTGCCGGGATTTTCGACCGAGCTATGCGGAGGCACGCACGTTCATGCGACGGGCGATATTGGTCCGTTCAAGATCATAAGCGACTCATCGATAGCCGCCGGGGTGCGAAGGATAGAAGCTCTTACCGCGGATGCCGCGATAGCGCGCTTTCAATCCGACGAGCAGGTCATCAAGCAACTGGGCGAGATAATCAGAGCCACGCCGCAGGAGTTGCCCGCGCAGGTCGATAAGCTTCAGGAGCAGGTGCGACGCTACGAGCGCGAGATCAAGCAATTGAAATTGAAGCTTGCTCAGGCAGGCGCGAAGACAGGCGGCGACGGCGAATCGGCAGGCCCGGCCGAACGCGCCCGCAAGGTAGCGGACATCCTGGTGCTGGCCGAGCAGGTGGCGGACCTCGACCCCGCAAGCATGCGCGAGCTTGCCGATGCGTTTTCTCAAAAGCTCAAATCGGGCGTCGTCGTGCTCGGCCAAGTGAATAACGGCAAGGCCTCGCTCGTCGTGCGAGTGACCGATGATCTTACCGGACGACTCAATGCCGGAAACATCGTGCGCGAGATAGCCGAGCTTGTCGGCGGCAAAGGCGGCGGCCGGGCAGACATGGCGACGGGCGGCGGCACTGAACCTGACAAATTAGATCAGGCGCTCGGCGCAAGCTATGAGACGGTCGAGCGAATGATGCGTGAGGTTTCAAACCATGATTAGATCGATCTTTCAAGCGAGCGTCTTACTTGCGGCCTGCGCCTTATGCTGGGCCTGCGGCGAAAACGGCGATGCGGCGACTTCTCAGACCGGAACTGCCACTTCGCAATCGGGCGCAAGCTCGGCGACGGGGCTGCGGTTTCAGGCTCCGTTCGGATGGGTGGAAGAGCGCCCTTCGTCCAACATGCGAGTGGCGCAATATCGCCTGCCGCAGGCGGAGGGAGATTCCGAAGACGGCTCGCTCGTGCTCTATTACTTCGGCGAGGGACAGGGCGGGTCTGTGCAGGCTAATCTGGACCGATGGATAGGTCAGATGGAACAACCCGACGGCGGTTCCTCGAAAGAAAAAGCCACAACCGAAACCATGACCGTAAACGGGTTGAACGCCACATTGCTGGATGTGCAGGGGACTTACACTGCGGAGATGATGCCGGGGGGCGGCGACCGGCACAACAAGTCGAACTATCGCATGCGCGCGGCGGTGGTCGAAACTCCTCGGGGCGCATACTTCGTCAAACTGGTCGGTCCCGCAAATACGATAAGCCGATGGGATCAGGCTTATATGTCGTTCATCAAATCTTTCGAGTTCAAGTGAGAGCCTCGCCCTTATGATAGAGATTGCGATAAAGCTGCTCGATAAAGGTATAGCCTTGCCCCGTTATCAACACGCGGGCGACGCGGGGCTTGACCTGCCGAGCCGCATAGACTGCGTGCTCCAGCCGGGCGAGCGGGCACTGATACCTACCGGGATAGCCGTCGCCATCCCGCGCGGGTATGCGGGATTCGTGATGATCAGAAGCGGGCTGGCCGCGCGTCACGGCATCGCGTGCGTGAACTCGCCTGGCTTGATCGATGCGGGCTATCGCGGAGAGATAGTCATCATTATGTTGAACACAGACCGGAACGAGCCTTTTCACATCAAGCGCGGAGACCGCATCGCGCAATTGGTCATTCAGAAGGTCGTAGAGGCCACAGTAGTCGAGGTGGATGAACTCGACGAGACCTCGCGCGGAGCGGGCGGCTTCGGCAGCACGGGCAGGTCGGAGGAGTAATCGCTCGCAAAGGAATAGTTGAGCAAAAAAGGAATCTAATCGCCGATATGATCATGAAACTCTTGATCTCACTGTCGATATTGCTTCCGGCTTTCGCAGCCGGAGCAGTGGAAGGCACAAGGCCTTCTACAGCGGCCGCGCCCACGATGCGCGTCGATTACTATCACACGGGCAATGCTTCGCAGGAACTCTTCAGCCTCGACCGCGTCGTCATAGAACCCGCTCCCTGGCCGGGAAATCCCAAGCGCGCTGTCGATGATACCAATCTCGGAAAGTACCTCTTCGAGGTAATAGACCGCAAGACCAATCGCGTCGTCTATTCGCGCGGGTTCGCTTCCATCTACGGCGAGTGGGAGACCACGGACGAAGCCAAATCCATGAATCGCACCTTTCACGAATCGCTCAGGTTTCCAGCGCCCGAAGCGCCCGTGCAGGTAGTCTTGAAAAAGCGCGACGCGAGAAACGCGTTCCGCGAAGTATGGTCCGTCATACTCGACCCTGAAGATATGTTCGTGGACACCTCGAAGCCTCCCTTGCCCGGACCCGTGATCGAGATCGAAAAGAATGGCGACCCGGCTTCGAAGGTAGACTTTCTGATACTTGGCGACGGCTACACCGCAGCAGAACTCGACAAGTTCAAAAAAGACGCTCGCCGACTGACCGATATTCTTTTCGCCACCTCGCCTTTCAAAGAGCGCCGCTCGGATTTCAACGTATGGGCGCTCTGTCCTCCGTCGGCAGAATCGGGCATATCGCGGCCCTCGACGGGAGTGCATCGCCGCTCGCCTGTGGGCGCGACTTATGACGCATTCGGCTCCGAGAGATATGTTCTCACATTCGAGAATCGCGCTTTCCGCGAGATAGCCTCATTCGCTCCTTACGATTACGTCGAGATACTCGTGAACAATCAGACTTATGGCGGCGGCGGGATATTCAATCTCTATGCTACGGTCGCGGCCGACAGCCTCTGGTCGCCTTATGTCTTCATTCACGAGTTCGGCCATCACTTCGCCGGGCTTGCCGACGAGTATTACACCTCTTCGGTCGCTTACGCCCCGGCGACCGAACGCATAGAGCCGTGGGAGCCGAACGCGACGGCATTGCTCGACCCCGACAATCTCAAATGGAAAGACCTCGTCGCTTCCGACACGCCGCTGCCTACGCCCTGGAATAAAGAAGAGTTCGAGAACTATTCGCTCGCCATTCAAAAGCGCCGCAGCCAGATACGAAGCGAGCGCCGCCCCGAAAAGGATATGGACGCGCTCTTCATCGAACAAAAGGAGCACGAGATGCGTGCTCTCGGCTCCGAGAAATATGCAGGCAAGGTCGGCGCTTTCGAAGGGGCTATGTACGAAGCCAAAGGGTATTATCGCCCGCAGGCCGATTGCATAATGTTCACGCGCAACGACGCGCCTTTTTGCGCCGTCTGTGCTTTGGTCGCCACCTGGGTACCGTTGATATACAGTCGTACGCTAGCACTATTGTAGGTGACCGCGAGATGCGTCCAGGT
>JAKEHD010000547.1 GCA_022615215.1 Blastocatellia bacterium | reverse complement strand
GCGCGGCGCACGCGGGATTTCTGGGCGGGATCCTTCATCCTTTCTGAATCCCCTGACCCCGTATCACTGACCACACGTTTCGTTTGCCCAGAATGAAATAAACGAGTCCAACGAGGGCCGCCGCGTTCATGACCGAAAAGACATAAGCCACGTTCAGGAGTCGCACTCTGCGATTGCGTCTGAGCAGCAATCCTCCGGCCATCACGCTTGCGTAAAATACAATCTGGCCCGCCAGAAATGCCTTATAAAAAATTTGCTCGCTTGCACCTACCGACTGCGCGGCTATAAAGAGATTTGCCGCGAGCAGGAGCAGAAAGAAGAGCGGCGCGACGAGTCGCATCAACTTGTGCGAATAGAACTGAAAGAATAGCGAGTAGGAGGGCACGAGCAATCGCGGCATCAGTTGGCAGAGTTGATAATTGCCCGTGAGCGTCCGCACCTTGCGCGAAAACTCGCGCGAGGTCGAATCCGCTGCCCGGTCTGTCGCGCGCGCTTTTTCATCGAAGACTACGCGATGGCCGCTCAGGGCTATCTGCATAGGGGTATAAACATCATCGAGTATGGTGGCTGCCGGGAGCGGTTTCCAGAGGCTTCGGCGTATGGCGTAGATCGCGCCGGTCGCTCCGATTACGGAGTCGAATCGCGCCTCGCTTTTGCGAATCCACTCTTCATATTTCCAGTAGAGACCGACGCTTTCGCCTACGGAGGTGCCCTCGGTTCTATCGAGGATATATTGTCCCGATGCCGCGCCGACCGAGGGGTCCGCGAAATCGGCCGCTAATTCTTTTATCGCGTCGCTCTCGAATCGCTGGCGCGCATCGGCGAAGACTATTATCTCGCCCGATGCGTTTTCAACTCCGAGGTTGAGCGCCGAAGCCTTGCCGCGCCGCTCGTCGTATTCGAGAACGCGCACGCGGTCTTCACGGTAGCGGCTGGCTCTGCGGGCCGTGAGATCGGTCGAGCCGTCCGAGACGATTATGATTTCGAGAAGCTCCGGCGGATAGTCCGAGGCGAGGAGGTTACGAATTCTGGCTTCGACATTGGCCTCTTCGTTGTGACAGGGGAGCACGACCGACACTCGCGGTGTGATGGAGGCTTTAGCGACGCCGCGATTACGCAGGCAGGCCAGCATCCATATCACGACCGGATAACCGATGTAGGTGTAAACGAGCGCCGCTATTGAAATCCAGAAAAGATATTCCGCCATAACAAACAGTGGTCAGGGATTCGTGCATGATGAAGGCCGCAAGGTGAATGATGAATCGACCGTATCACTCCGGTTTCATCTTTCATCCTTCCGAACGCCCTCTCATTTGAGGTGAAATGCTTAACGCAATTGTATTTCCAGGGATTGAGCGCGGGGATAATGGGTACACGTGCGGCGAGGTGTGGTGCTAAGTTGGACGTTTATGTTGGGACGGCCGGGCGACCGTCCCTTTTCTTTAAACGAATGCCTGCGTTCCGTCGAGAAATGATTTCAGTTTGCGAGAGCGTGCCGTGCGGCCGAGCTTGCCGAGGGCCTTCGCTTCTATCTGGCGGACGCGCTCGCGTGTCACCGCGAAATGCTGGCCCACCTCTTCGAGCGTGTGCTCGTTGCCGTTCGAGCAAAGGCCGAAGCGCATCTTGATGACCTTCTCTTCGCGCGGCGTGAGTGATTTCAATGCCTCGTAGGTCACTTCGCGCAGGTTGTCGCCTATCAGCAGGTCCGCCGGGTCACAAAGGGTCTTGTCTTCTATGAAGTCGCTCAGGTGAGAATTCTCTTCTTCATCGACGGGCGTCTCTAACGAGATGGGCTGTTGCGCGATCTTGAGTATGTTGCGCACCTTCGATACGGGGATGTCCATCATCAGGGCTATCTCTTCGTAGGTGGGCTCGCGGCCGAGTTCCTGAACGAGCGCACGCGAGCAGCGGTTCATCCTGTTGATGGTGTCGAACATGTGAACGGGTATGCGAATGGTGCGGGCCTGGTCGGCTATGGCTCGCGTTATCGCCTGGCGTATCCACCACGTCGCATAAGTCGAAAACTTGTAGCCGTGACGCCACTCGAATTTATCTACGGCTTTCATCAGCCCTATGTTGCCTTCCTGGATCAGGTCCAGAAGTTGAAGGCCCCTGTTGCTGTGCTTGTTGGCTATCGAGACGACGAGCCGGAGGTTAGCCTCTATCAGTTCGCTCTTGGCCTGGCTGGCCTCTTGCTCTCCTACGACTATCGCGGCAAGCGAGCGTTCGAGTTCCGCCGCGCTCACTCGCCACCCTTCTTCGAGTTCCGCAAGATGGCGCTCTCGCTCGCGAAGGTCGCGTTTCAGCTTGCGCTCATCGCCCTTTCGTCCTTTGCGGTCGAGCGCGCGTCGCGCCTTTTCAATTTCTGCTTTCGCTTCCCGCGCGCGGTCTACGGCTGCGCGTATGAGCGCGACGAGGTTCTCTTCCTGATGCCGGGTCAATTCAAGGGCTTCTACTTTAAGGCTGAGGTGTACGCGGGCGCGCGCAAGCCTCCGGCGAAGGCGCGGCAATCTCGATGATCGTTTCGGTTCTTTGCGCAGATTGTTATAGAGCCTGAGTACGCGAGAGTACAGCTTCTTGATTTCGGCCAGGGCTTCTATAGTGGAGTTCAGATACTCTTCGATATTTTCGTCGGTCAGGCCGTCCTGATCGCTGAAGTTAATCACGTCGCGTATGTGCAGGCGGCCGCGGCGCAGTTCGTCGCATAAGCGCAGCAACTCTTCCACCGATATAGGCGAGCGCGAGACCGCTTTCAAGGTGCGGGCCTGTCCGCGTTCGATGCGGCGCGCGACTGCCACTTCTCCCTCGCGAGTCAGCAGCGGCACGACGGCCATCTCTCGCATATAGAGGCGCACGGGATCGTCCGTGGTGTCCTTCTCGTTGAAGGAGAGGTCTATCTCGATCTCTTCATCAGGCGATTCTTTTATATCACCTTCATCGTCATCGAGATCGAGGTCCGAGGTCTCTACAATGGTTTCGTAGTCAAAGGACGGGGCCGCGTCCATTTCCGTCTCCGAGTCCGATTCAATAGCCCGCAAATGGCTGCTGCGGCCTCGGGTTGCGCTCTTCTTATCCCCTTCTTGAAGAGATTCCATTTCATCTTCATCTCGATAGCTGTGCTTGGTTTTAGACATATTCGATTGCTCCGTGAGAGACCGGCTCCCGACGGCTGCCGGGGGATTAGGGCAACCTCTGTTCTCGTTTGCCGGATGGGATTGTAATTTTTTGGAGGTATTACCCCTCTAAAGCCTGCCTGTCTGCCTTACGCGCTAATAAAACTGAGAAACGATTAGCTGATAAGTCCTTTGTCCTTTGTCCGGCAGCGGAGCGTGGTCGCGTAATCGCGTGGTCGCGTAATCGCGTGGTCGCGTAATCGCGTGGTCGC
>JAKEHD010000084.1 GCA_022615215.1 Blastocatellia bacterium | reverse complement strand
TGCGCTGAAGATCGATCCCGAAAATCCCGACCTCAGACTCAAACACGCTGAGATGTATATGGAGATAGGCAATCCGCAAAAGGCCGTCAAGCATCTCGAATTCATCGAGCGAAGGCAGGGAGAATCGCCCGAACTGCTCCTGCAAAAAGCCACGGCCTACGAAATGATGGACAGGTATAGGCTGGCGCGAAAGATGGTGGACCGGGCTTACGAACTCGCCCCCTCGAACCCCGTAGTCCGGCGCAGGTATCTCATAGAACTGGGCGAGGACGCAAGCGAAGCCGTTTATGATGAAGACTTGGATAGGGCCCTGGAGATTTGCCTCAAGCAGCTTTCGATAGACCCTGAGTACCTGCCTGCTGCCCATCGTCTGACGGCGCTCTATTTCTATTCGGGCCAGAAACAGAAGGCCAAAGAGACCATCGCGCGCGTGATCGAGTGGGAGCCCGACGGCGCCCAAAATCATGTCATTGCCGGCCGACTCTACCTCGAATTCGAATTCAAGCAGGAAGCGAAAAAAGCATTCGCCCGCGCCCTCGAAATCGACGGGAGCGAGGACTGCCTGATCAGAATCGGCGAGTCGTATCTGGCGACCAAGTCCCTCAAGAAGGCGCTCTCGTATTTCGAGAGCGCGGTCAAATCCGGCTCATTCGACACTTTCATGAAGATCGCAAGCACGCTCCATGAATACGACTATGATCGCGAAGCCGAAAAATACATCGATAGAGCCAGTGAAAAAGACCCCTCTCATCCCGAACCTCACCTGGTGAAAGCGGTCTTGCTGATTAACCGGAACAAAATCGAAGATGCTTATGAAGAGATGGACGAGGCCGAGCGCCTGGCTGCGGAGAGGCCGGAAGCCGAAGAGATAAGCGAGCGTGTGCGCTCGTTGATGCGCAGCATAGAGCGGAGGAAAAAGTTGATGGAGATGATCGAGGAGATTGGAGGGTCTGTGCGCGATATGCCGCCTGAGATTCGTCGACTGTTTTTGGAAATGATGGAGGACTGATGAGTACACAACTGGGCGAAAGCCCTTATAAAGTGCTGGGCGTGGAGCGCAACGCAACTGAAGCCGACATCAAACAGGCTTATTTCAAGCTGGTGCGCGAGCACCCGCCCGAACGCGACCCCGAAGGGTTCAAACGGATACGCGCCGCGTATGAAAAATTGAGGGCCGATCGTGAGCGCGCGGAAACGGACCTCTTTTTGATCGAGGACCAGCCCGAAACACTCGATCTATCTTCCATACGGCGGCCCGCCGTCGAGCCGCCTGAGATCACCCCCGATCTTATCGGCAGAGACCTGATCGCTTTGGAATCACTGCTCTTGCTCGAAGAATTGAGACTCGATTCAAAAAGGATGAATTGATGAATCCGGAGTTCCATATTCATCATTCATCGTTCCGCGTTCATCGTTTTCGTGAGTCCTTCATCCTTCCGCCTTCATCCCTTCTGAATCGTCGTCAGAGAACAATTTAAAAAAATCTCCTATAGGGGCCGGAGGGATGCGCGCGACCTTGAGGTTCTCTTCGACGTGCGAGCGCTGCGCCATTCCGACCAGCGCAGTGGTCACTCCCGGCGTGGAGCGCACGAACTGTATGGCGCGTTGCGCGTCTGTGTCGAGTCCGGTCAGGGCTTCTCCGATGAAAGGCGGAAGATTGCGCGCGAGTTTTGATTGAAGTATGGATGCGCTGCACATGACGGTCATGCCCAATCTTTGCGCGGCCATGAGCAATGATGTCTGATGGTCGTCGACGGTCTGGTTCTCAAGCATAAGGGCTTCCGTCATGGCCAGGTTATAGGGCAACTGTATGACCCGGAAATGATGATCTTCGCCCTTCAGGTCGCGCGCGACCTCGACCATCTCCTCAAGCGACAGGTAATCGCGCGAGCCGGGCGGCTGGCGATACCCGTTCCAGGTCGCAGTCCCGTACATGCCTATTCGTCCACGGCCTACAGCCTCTTCCAGGAACTCGAATGCCGCGCGCACGCGCCTCAAGAATTCATCGCGCGCGATGGCGTCGAGTTGAGTCTCCGGATTGTGAATGTAATATATGTCTACGGCGTCGAGACCGAGATTTGCGAGGCTGCGCGCGAGTTGATCTTCGAGATAGCCGGGCGACATGCAATGGCTGCCCACGATGTCGCCTGGTCCGGCGACACCTCTATCGATTATGTTTTCCATGATCCATCGGCGCGCATCGCGCGGCGGCTCGCCATCGAAGGGAAAGAATCCGCCCTTGGTGGAGATGATGACGCAATCGCGCGCGACCTTGCCCGAATCGAACATGCGCTTGAGCGCCGCGCCTATCGCCCGTTCGCTGCGCTGAAAGCGATAATTGATCGCCGAATCGATTACGTTCACGCCGAGTTCTATCGCCCGCTCGATTGCCTTCTGATACATCTGGTCTGTGCGCTCATCCCAGTGGCCCAGGTATGTGCCCAGCCCTATGGTCGACATCGAGAGTCCCTGTTGCGAGCGAAAATGCTCGCGGGGGATAGTGGCCTGCAACCGCTCTGCATACCTTCTGGTTCCCTCCGGGGTTGCACGATTCGCTAAGGTCATCCTCCTCTTCCTCCTTGAATACCGGCACTTTGATTTGTGTATATGACGCGCGCTTATAAAGCAGTTCATGCCTGGCTCATTCGAAGCCTGTCTGTCACACATCTTTACTTTAGGTGCTATTACTGATTTTAAAGCGGAATGGTTTCAATATTCCCGGCTTGCTCACGGGGTCTCTTGGGTTGGAACAGTAGAGGGAGTTTCGAGTATTCGGGGGAGCGCATCGCGCCATGCCTTTTCCACATCGGCCACCGGGCGGTCGATCAAGCGTCGGCCATTGACCTTTATAGTCATTTGCCGACCCGTAGTCCTTCCGATGAGCGTTGCATCCACATCTTGCTTGCGAGCGGTCTCGATGATCTTTTCGACATCATCGTCTGTGGCGGAGAGAATTATACGGGAAGGCGTTTCGGAAAAGAGCAGGACGGCTGTCGGCAAATCGTCTTCAAGGTTGATATCGAACCCCACCGCTTGACGGCGGTAACTCGAAAATGCGCATTCGCTGAGGGCGATGGCCAGCCCGCCGTCGGATATGTCGTGCGCAGATTCCACGAGACCTGCCTGAATCACCTTGAGGCATACTTCCTGCACGCGACGTTCGAGGTCAAGATCAAGCCGGGGCACCGGCCAGTGGTCAGTCCCCGCGTCCCCGCGTCCCCGCGTCTCCGCGTCCCCTGAAGCGTACTCGCTTGCGCAGAGGTCGTCAGCGGTCGCGCCGAGCAGTATGATCGCGCGGTCCTCGGCCTTGAACCATTGAGTGGTCACATGGTGGAGGTCTTCGATTATGCCGACCATCCCTATGACAGGCGTCGGAGGGATGCCGCGCCCGTCTGTCTCGTTATAGAAGCTCACGTTGCCGCCAGTGACGGGCGTGTTGAATGCGGCGCAGGCTTCGCGCATTCCTTCTATCGTTTCGCTGAATTGCCACATGACTTCGGGCCGTTCGGGCGAAGCGAAATTCAAACAATTCGTAAGCGCGACAGGCCGCGCGCCGCTTGCAGCGAGATTGCGACAGGCTTCGGCCACGACGAGCCGCGCGCCCGCTCGCGGGTCTGCCTCGCAGTAGCGCGCGTTCGAATCCAGCGTCATGGCGAGCGCACGCCGCGTCTCTTTTATGCGTATGACGGCGGCATCCGAACCGGGCAAAGTAACGGTGTTTGTGCGAACCATGTGATCGTACTGACGATAGACCCATCTCTTCGACGCGACCGATGGCGATGCGATCATTCGCATGAACGCGGCATCGATCTCTTCATCGGTCAACTCTTTTCGGAGGTCGAGGGCGTTAGAAGGATGAAGGATGAAGGATGAAGGATGAAAGTTACTCGCTTCTTTTTCATCCTTCTCACCGAAGCCTTCATCCTTTCCGACTCCCCCTGCGAGCGGAGCGACGGGTTCAGGTTTTTGCATGGGGCGGTTGTAAAGAGGTGCCGCATCGGTGAGCGCAGAATTCGGAATATCTGCGACCACACGACCGCCCTTCTTGACGCGCAGACGGCCGTCAGGGGTGACGCGGCCTATCACCACTGCATCGAGTTCCCACTTGTTGAATATATCGACGACCTGTCGTTCGCGGCCCGCTACGGCCACGATCAACATTCGCTCCTGCGATTCGCTGAGCATTATCTCGTAAGGCGTCATGCCGGTTTCGCGCTGCGGCACGAGGTCTATGTCTATCTCTATGCCGTTGCCCGCGCGCGAGCCCATCTCGCAAGAGGAACTCGTAAGGCCCGCCGCGCCCATATCCTGAATGCCTACGATTGCGCCCTCGCGCATGGCTTCGAGGCAGGCTTCGAGCAGGAGCTTTTCTAAAAAAGGATCGCCGACCTGGACTGTAGGCCGCTTCGATTCGGCTTCCTCGCCGAACTCTTCGCTCGCCATAGTAGCGCCGTGAATGCCGTCGCGCCCGGTCTTGGCCCCTACGTATATCACGGGATTATCGACGCCGACGGCGCGGCCATAAAATATCTGGTCGCGGCGAAGGATGCCGAGCGTGAAGGCATTGACCAGAGGGTTGCGCGAATAGCGGTCGCCGAAGCGCACCTCTCCGCCTATCGTGGGAACACCAAATGCGTTTCCGTAGTCGCCTATGCCCTTCACCACTCCGATCATGATCGAGCGGTTGCGAGCGGCCGTGGCCTGCTCTTCGGGTGAAGCGTCTTCGGGTGCGGTGAGAGGACCGAAATGGAGCGAGTTCATGGCCGCGAGCGGGCGCGCTCCCATAGTGAAGACATCGCGCAGTATGCCGCCCACTCCGGTCGCAGCGCCCTGATAAGGCTCTATGAAGGAGGGATGGTTGTGCGACTCGATTTTGAAGGCGGCGGCAAGCCCTCCGCCTATATCGATGACGCCCGCGTTCTCGCCCGGTCCCTGAAGTATGTGCTCGCCCTCGGTCGGAAGTCGGCGCAGGTGTACTCTCGATGATTTGTACGAGCAGTGCTCGGACCACATGACGGAAAAGATGCCAATCTCGGTGAACGAAGGCTTGCGGCCGAGCAGTTCGATTATGCGGTCGTACTCTTCTTCCGTGAGTCCGTGGCTTTGAACTAATTCTGATGTAATGACTGGTTCACTCATTATGGGTGTGCCTTGCTCGATTTATACGGATAGAAAAGACTGACCGACATGGTAGCCGACAGGTGAGGCATTATCAAGTTGCACTGATAAGCTTCGAGGGCCGAATTAAAAAGCGGGCAAAACTATTTTTCTTTTGAAGGCGAGGCGGTTTTTAGAAATTCCTGCGGCTCGATCACCTTGAGCCGCCTGAACCTTTGTCGAAACTCTTTGCATTCTTTTGTGTGCCCCGTCATGAGATCGAGCAAGTCTTTATCGCGGCTTACGATGTAGTCTGCGTTTGCGGCTATTGCGAGATTGATATAAGGCTCGTCTTTCGGGTCTCGCGGATATGTAAACTTCCTGGGAACATTTTCAATAAATTCCGCTTTCTCCCTGAGGATTTCGATAAGCTTGCCAGCCCGCTCATTGGTGAGAAGAGGGTAGCGGGCTTGAAGTTTGGGGCGCGTTAAAACGTCACAGATTTCGACAAGGATTTCATCACTTATAAAGAGCTTGATGTCGCCCTTTTCAAATAGCTCAAGACACGCGACCGCAGGGTTAGCTTCTTTGATGAGGCTTTGCAGAAAGACCATACAATCGAAGACGACTGACGGAAGATTCTCCCTGTCACTCACTTTGATTCTTTCCTTGTCGTTCTTGAAAAGCTTCTTCGCGGGCTTCCTCAAGAAGCGCGTCTAATTCGTCTTCGGGAATTCCGCTTTCCCTGATCTGTTCTCTTACAGGCGCAAACAAAACTCGCAGGCTCATGGACGAAGAGAGGTCATCTTCGATGAGATAGCGGACATACTCAGGCATGGTGGTGCCGGCCTCTTCGGCCCTTTTGCTGAGAGCTTTTACTACGGACTCAGGCAGATTGCTGATCTCGATTGTGGTTGATTCCATCTTCGTCACTTCCTCTTCCCGTACTTTTCTTCCCACATCGCTTGTCGCTCGCTTTCAACGAGCGCGTCTGATTCGTCTTCGGTCATCCCGCTTTCTGCAAAGTCCTTGCGCAGAGGGGCAAGTATTTCGTCGAGCGTCGGGCGAAGAAGTTGAGTCTTTACCATTTCTTCAACGAACGTCTGAACGTCTTTCCCATCGGCTCTGGCTCTCTCTTCCAGGATCGTCTCGACATTTTTAGGGATGCGAATCGTCAGTGTCGTCTGTTCCATCGTTTCACCTCGCACTCACTTTACCACAACCACTGCTGCATTCTCCCGCATAAAGAATCAAGGCCAGCCCTCTGGTTGTAGAGAAGCATCTGTTCAAGGGCCGATCTTGAGTCTTCGCTTGCGATATTCCTGGTAATCTCTTGTGGGTTCGTTTTGGACAGACTTCACGTACTCGGCATCCTCGACTTCTTCAACGAGGTCGAGCGATTTTTCATACTGCTTTATATCGAGCACGACGGCTGTCCTGACCCCTCTCGAATCGGTGATATATTTAGGTTCCAGCTTCAAGCGCGCCATAACATCTCTCCACTCATTCTCATGACGCTTTCGCAAGCTCTGCGAGGGTGTCCGCGAGCGAGTAAAAGATTATCCTTCCGTCGTTGCTGCCCAGTAGCTCTTCGCTCGCGCGTTCGGGGTGAGGCATAAGCCCCATCACGTTGCGCTCGCGATTCGTGATGCCGGCGATATTGTCAATCGAGCCGTTCGGATTGGCATCATCGGTCACAACGCCCGAAGCGTCCGAGTAGCGAAAGATTATTCGGTCCTCGCGCTCAAGCTCTTCGAGCGTCTCACGGTCGCAAAAATAGTTGCCGTCGCCGTGAGCAATGGGCACAGATAACACCTGTCCGAGTCGGCAGCTACTCGTGAACGGGGTGTCGGTGGATTCGACCCTTATGTTGACGTGCTCGCATATAAACTTCAGGTTGCTGTTTCTCAGCAACGCGCCGGGGAGCATCCCCGCTTCGCAGAGTATCTGAAACCCGTTGCAGATGCCGAGCACCAGGCCACCCTGCGAAGCGAACTCCTTGACCGCTCCCATGACGGGGCTGAATCGCGCGATGGCTCCGGTCCTCAAATAGTCGCCGTAGGAGAACCCGCCCGGCAGTATTATCGCGTCATAATCGCTTACGGTTGATTGACGGTGCCATAAGAAGTCGACAGGTTGGCCGATGACTTTGCTGATTACGTGGTAGGTGTCGTGGTCGCAGTTAGAACCCGGAAACACTACTACTCCGAATTTCATACGCTCGTTTTTCCTCTCATATTTTGAAACCTGGTATGGCTCCAGGGGCTAAATTAAGGAGCATTATCTCATGACTTGGGCTCGGAATCCAGTTCTATTCTGTAATCTTCTATGATGGGATTGGCGAGCACATCTTTTGCCATGCGTTCTACGGAAGCGCGAGCTTCGTCGGGCGCGAGCGCGTCCGACAGTGTGACCTCGAAATACTTTCCCTGGCGAACGTCTTCTATCCCTTTATAGCCTATGGTCTCCACCGCGTGATGAATGGCTTTGCCCTGCGGGTCGAGCACCGATGGTTTGAGCGTCACATATATTTTGACTTTCATAAATAATCGTCCCTGGTCCGTTGTCCGGCAGCGAGTACGCTTCCGTCCGTTGTTCTTCTATCCGAACCCTTGAAGAAGTGCAACGGACTACGGACGAAGGACGACGGACTATTCTTTGAATACCCTCTCGAATATCCTGTCTACGTTGCGGAGTTGTCTCTCCAGGTCGAAGAGTTCTTCGAGTTCCTCGTCGGACAGGAACTCGGCTATTCGTTCGTCATTCATCACAATCTCGTGGAAGGAAGCGCCCTCGTCCCATACCTTCATCGCAAGCGGCTGCACCATGGAGTAGGCGTCTTCGCGTGTGACTCCGCGAGCCGTAAGCTCGACCAGAAGCTGTCCGCTTGAGGTCACGCCGCCCATCGCCTCAAGGTTTGCGCGCATGCGGGCCGGATAGACGGCCAATCCGTCTATCAACCATTCGGTCTTGTGAATGAGATAATCCGTCAGTATGCATGAGTCGGGCACGATCACGCGCTCGACAGAAGAGTGCGAGATGTCCCGCTCATGCCAGAGAGCGATATTTTCAAACGCGGCCTGCGCGTTGGCCCGGACGACTCTCGCGAGGCCGCAAATCTGTTCGCTCGTCACGGGATTGCGTTTGTGCGGCATGGCCGACGACCCCTTCTGGCCGACGGAAAAAGGCTCTTCGGCCTCGCGCACCTCTGTACGTTGAAGGTGACGCACTTCGAGCGCGATCTTCTCCATAGAAGATGCGACTATGGCAAGGGTCGAAAGGTACTCGGCGTAGCGGTCGCGCTGTATCACCTGCGTGGAAATCGGCGCGGGCTTGAGCGCGAGCTTTTCGCACACGCGCTCTTCGACTTCCGGATCGAGATGAGAAAAGGTGCCGACCGCGCCCGATATTTTTCCGTAGCCGATCAAATCTATCGCCCGGCGCAGGCGCTCTTTGTTGCGCTCGTTGTCTGCATAGAAGAGCGCAAGTACGAGGCCGAAGGTCGTAGGCTCGGCATGCACGCCGTGCGTGCGTCCGGCCATGGGCGTGTGCTTGAACTCCAGGGCTCGACGATGCAGCACGCGGCCCAATCGGTCGAGGTCTTCGAGTATCAAAGCGGCAGCATCGCGCATGAGCATGGCGTTCGCGGTATCGACCACGTCCGAAGAGGTGAGACCGTAATGAATGAAGCGCGATTCCGGCCCTATGGTTTCGGCGAGCGCGGTCGTGAATGCTATAACATCGTGGCGCGTGATGCGCTCGATCTCGCGTATGCGATCTGCCGAGAAGCTCGCAAGGCGGCGAATCTTTTCGACCGCATCGCGCGGAATCGTCCCCATATCGGCGTGGACCTCGCAGACGGCCATCTCGACATCGAGCCATCGCTGAAACCTGTTTTCGTCCGTCCAGATTGCGCCCATCTCGGGCAATGTGTAGCGTTCTATCATTTGATGTACGTCGTGCCTCCGTTTCAAAATTCGAACCACTCGGTCGGTCGGTCCTGATGGGCGATCTTGACCCTGTTTTTGGCGTCCGGGTAGAAAAGAGACCCGCGCGATTCGAGCGCCTGAATCGCGGAGAGCCGCGCAAGTTCCGGGTGATTGCATTGCCTCGACAGGTGCGCGAGCACGAGGCAGCGCGCGCGCCCGTCGAATTCTTCGCGTATCCAGCGCGCGGTCTCATCGTTCGAGAGGTGGCCCGTATTGCTGGCTATGCGCTGCTTGAGCGGCCAGGGATAAGGGCCTACCTTCAGCATGTCGCGGTCGTGATTCGATTCGATGACCACGAGATCACAACCGCGCAATCGCTCGGCCACGAGCCGCGTTATGTAACCGAGGTCGGTCACGATTCCGACCTTAACGCCCTCCGACTCCACCGTGAAGGCGAATGTGTCGATGCAGTCGTGCGGTATCGTGAACGGGTGAAAATCGAGCGGCCCGATTCCAAACGGCTCGCTCGAAGAGATGGCTTCGCCCCATCGCATTCCTTCGCCGTCGCCCGCGAACCGGCACTCGGCCTTTGTGACATCTGATATAAAGACGGGCACGGAGGACGTCTTCGACATTACGCGAACGCCTTTGATATGGTCCGAGTGCTCGTGTGTGACGACGATGGCGGTCAATCGCGCAGGGTCGAGTCCCGCCTCGGTCATACGCAGGGCGGTCTGTTTGGCCGACAGCCCCACGTCGACGAGCACGCCCGTCGTGCCCGATTCGACATAAACGGCGTTGCCTGAGCTTCCGCTGCCTAAGACGATTACTCTCATCTCAAATAGAGCCTGCGCTCCGGGGCTACTGACCGGACGATTGACGGCGGAGAAGAAAGAAATCTCTCGAGAGAGAAATCTCTCGAGAGAGAAATCTTTCGAGAGAGAAATCTTTATGCCGCTTCAACAGACAAGCTGCGCGCTCTCTATATCGAGACCGTCCAACTGCCCTATGGCGGTCAGGGCGAGGTCGCCGCCGTCGAATATCTGCTGCGCTATGCGCTGCACGTCGTCGAGCGACACGCTCTCTATGCGGTCGAGTATTTCGTCGAGCGTGAACTGGCGGCCGAAGAATATCTCCTGCCGGGCAAGGTTGCTCATGCGCGAGGAGGTCGATTCGAGTCCGAGCATAACGGAGACCTTTAGCTGGTCCTTCGCGCGCTGAAGCTCGGAAGCGGGCACCTGTTCGCCTTTCAACTTGCCGAACTCTTCGATGCTGAGTTTTATGACATCCTCGATCTGACCGGGCGAGGTCGCAGCGTATACGGCCAGGTAGCCTGCATCCGTGTAAGCGTTCACGCCCGAATAGACCGAATAAGCCAGCCCGCGCTCTTCTCTTATCGTCTGAAACAGCCGCGAACTCATCCCTCCGCCCAGTATCACGTTCAACACATGCAACGAATAACGGTTCTCAGATACCAGAGACGGGCAGCAGACGCCCAGCACGAGATGGACCTGCTCAAGGTCTTTGGTGAGTATTATGCGGCAGGCATCGGGCGAAGGGGCCGACACGCTGACGCCGGAGGCGCGGTCGCTCATAAGGCCCAGATGCCGCGCCACCATATCGACGAAGCTCGCGTGTTCGAGATTGCCCGCCCCCGAGACTACCAGGTTGCGCGGCGTATATACGTCGGTGAAGTAGTCCGACACCCTGTCGTGATCGAATGTGATGAGCGTGTCCGGGGTGCCGAGTATCGAACGCCCCAGCGGGTGGTCCGGCCAGAAGTTCGACACGAAGGTTTCATGCACGAGATCGTCGGGCGTGTCTTCGACCATCTTGATCTCTTCCATAACCACGTTGCGCTCGCGGTCGAGTTCCTCGTCATCGAACAGGGGCGCGGTGACCAGATCCGCCAGCAGGTCGAAGGCGCGCGGCAGATGTTCGTCCAGAACCTTTACGTAATAGCTGGCCACTTCGCGGCTTGTGAATGCGTCGACGTGGCCTCCTATGGCGTCGCTTTCAACGGCTATTTCGCGAGCGGTGCGCGTGCTCGTGCCCTTGAAGAGCGTATGCTCTATGAAGTGGGATATGCCGTTGAGTTCGGCCGATTCGTGGCGCGAACCTGAGCGCACCCAGATGCCGACCGACGCCGAACGGACATGGCTCATCCGTTCCGTGATTATCGTGAGACCGTTTTCGAGAACCGTTTTTTCTATGGGACTGCTTTGCTCGCTCATATTTCACCCAAGAGGCGATGCTAGCATAGCGATTGGAGCGCGCGCAAACCCAAGCAGCGCCTGACCCCGTATCGATCCTCTTTAGAAGCTCTCCTCCATAGCTCATTGCCGTCGGACCCAGGTCTCTACCCTGTTGCGGTCGGGAAGGGTTACTTGCGCCCGCCTGCGGATTTGAAAACTGTTTTTTTCGATTGCAGATTGGCGCACAAACTACTATCTTTATCCCAGCACTCATAACCTTTAAACTTGAAACCGGCGCTGCTGCTCCCTCGGCAGTACGGCCTGCGGGCGGAAAGCAGCTTCGACCTATAAACGGATTCTATGGGCGTACTTTTTGACAGGCGAGCGCAGGCGGCCTGTTGCCGGGGTCGCGCTCGAATAGAGAATTATTTCAACACACGAAGCCTGTAGCAGGGCGCATTGGAATCATCTACGATTCTTTGCCCGAAGATGAAGTTGAAGGGCCTGCGAACCGGCGTGAAGGTCCGGCATGGCTTTGGTTCCGGTATGACCTCTTGACGGAATTCTCCTTGCTGCTCTTCGCGCTACGCAGCCGGTTCGCCGCCCATATCGATGAAAGGAGGAAAAACCCATGTCACATAAACGAGTTGTGGCTCTACTGCTGGCGCTTTTGATTCCGGTCACCGCCTACACTGTGTATGGCAATGATGACCTGCTGGAAGCGGCCAAACGCGGAGACATAGAAAAAGTGAGATCGCTGCTGGACGGAGGCGCGGATGTAAACACCAAGGACGGCAACGGACGCACGGCCTTGATCGAAGCGTCCTACTGGGGCCAGGCAGAGGTGGTGAATCTGTTGCTGGAAAGAAATGCCGGCATCGATGCCAAAGACAACGAAGGCCGCACGGCGCTCATGGACGCGGCGCAAAACAATCACGTTGAGATCGTGAAAGCGCTGCTCGATAAGGGCGCTGATCTGAAGACAAAAGACAGCGAAGGCCGCACGGCTTTGATAGAAGCGGCATCGAGAGGGCGCATCGAATCTATGCAACTCTTACTCGACAAAGGGGCTGATATAAACGCCAGGAACGAGGAAGGCCGCACCGCCCTTATGCTTGCAGCTTACTGGGGCCATACGAAAGTCGTGCAGGCGCTGCTCGACAAGGGGGCCAGGGCGGGCGATAAAGACAAGACCGGGTATGTGGCGGCCGATTTCGCAGCAAGCCAGGGCCATAAAGAGATAGTCGATCTGCTCAAAAAAGCCAGGAACTGACTTCACAGGCGACGCCGACAGATTTGCCCGTCAGTCACGGCCTGCGCGGAGAGGGGCGGCTTTCAGGCCGTTGTGTGCGAAGTTTCGGGCCAGCCGTATCGAGAGCGAACTTTATACAAACAAGTAAGGATTTCAAGGTAAGAAGGAGGGCCGCTCGCAAGCGGCCCATTGTATGCCGCGCAGTCTGATCGCGCAATCATAAGCGCCTGATACGACGACCTTCGCGCGGCCCTGAGGGGTTCGCCCGGTTTAAGAGCGACGTTCGGCCGGTCTGGCTAAAGCTGAAAGTTGAAGGTGATCGTCCCTATGACCTTTACAGGCACGCCGTTTAAAATCGTCGGCTTCCATTTCCAGTCGAGGGCGGCCCCCTCCGATACCTTTCTCAACAACGGATGCCCTGAGAGAGCACGCGCCGATACACAATTTCCCCGCTCGTCAATCATGACCTCCACGACGACCGGACCTTTAGCGCCGATCTTTATCGCTATAGGTGGATATTGCGGTTCCACCCTCCTGATGGCCGACCCCTGAAGTATTATGCTCGTCCGTCGCACAGTAGTATCAACCGGCGCAGCTTTCTCTTTTGTATTTCGTTCGGGCGGCGGAGGCGGCACGAATTTTCTGCTGTCCGATTCGCCTGGGAATACTCCATCCGGCCTGCTGCCGGGGGAACCAAAAGGCAAATCATTTCGATCACCAACACGAACAGGCCCTATAATATCGCCTGGCTGCGGTGGCTGCGGACTGACTTTCGAGGGCATAGTGATGGCATCGGGCGCTACTGGTCCGGGCTGAACTCTCGCGGCCATTTGCGATTTGCTGGTGCGCGACCGTGCTCTTGATCGAGGCCCCGTCGAAGGAGCGGGCGCGGGCACAGGCGTGACAATGATCAGCTTTTCAAAGTGATTGCCGAGGCGCGCGTCGTAAGCGAATATTCCTGTGGCTACGATCATCGTCAAAGCCATCATCCATATCGCAGCCGTCACGGTGAAGTACGACCATCGGCCTCTCTTCTTCCTTGTGGATGCGGATTCTATCAACTGGTCTAACATATCTTACCTCCGATCTATTCGTTATTTTCCGAAGCAGCATCCGGCGCTCACGGCGCAAGCGATTACGCGGTCCTCACGGGCTGGCACACCTCGCCCGCCCGCCTGAAGATGAGGACGGCCTGAGTGCTTATCAATAAGACTGCTTGTTACTCGCGCAAGCGAGATAGGGTGACAAGTGAGGCAGGTTTCAAACTCCGCTTTTTTAGACCCCGCAAGCAGAGCTTTTGTTCCTGCGAATATTCGAACCGGCATTGATTGCAAAACCTGATCCGGGTTTCCGCGTTCAGAGTGAATTTCTGAAATGAACTACGCTGATCGGGACTTTCGGTATTATAATGCCGTTACCGAAATTGAGGAGCATTTGAATATATGGAATATCCTGTAATCGTCGAGCAGAAAAACGGAGTCTGGCGCGCGATCATCCCGGCGCTTGCCGACCTCAGCGTCGAAGGCGCATCGCGGGACGAAGCGATG
>JAKEHD010000083.1 GCA_022615215.1 Blastocatellia bacterium | reverse complement strand
TGATAGTGCATTAAAACTGAGACCTGCAAAGCGAGCCTGCGCGTAGCGCTTAGTTCAACAGTCTTTGGCGAATCAATAATCGCTCACCTCACGAAAGAGCGAACTATCCCGCGCAGAGAGAAAATCTCTCTTGGGTCTACGGTCTCGTTCAGAATACCGGCCACCGAATCCTGCAAGAACTTGCTCTTATGAATCCGCCGCGCCACGAAATCGTTCAACCAGGGACGCGACAGCCACTCTTCGGCGATTCGATAGCCGAGGAATTTCGGTTTCAACTCCCGCTCCAAACGCGCGGGAAACTCTCGCAGGATATTGAAGTCTCCTGAAACGAGCGCCCTGTGCGCGATCTCTGCGGCAAGCTCTCCCGTCTCCATGGCTTTGCCTATGCCTTCTCCCGTATATGGAAATGTCGCGCCTATAGTCTCGCCGATTGCGAGAATGTTTCCCGCGCCCGAAGTCGCCGCTCCTCTCAGGCCGCATCTTAGCCGTGCCCCGCGCAGGGGTGTGCGCGAGACGGCACGCCGCATAATATCTGCCGCCTGTGGGAACTCTGTCACGAAGGTCTGAAACGTATCTCGCAGGTTCACACGCGCATGCTCATTTCCGTTATAGAATATCCCGCACCCGATGTTGAACTCGTCGTTTCCGAGCGGGAATATCCAGGCGTAACCGGGCAGGATCGATCTGTCATAAGAGATGATGAGCCGGTCGAGCGCCACAGGAGATCGCACATAACATCGAAGCGCGATGGCGCTGTGGTCTGCGCCATCGACCAGCCCGATCTTTTCCGGCAATTCAACGTCCGCCCCGGTTGCAAGAAGAACTATTCGTGAGCGAATCGGCGAATCGGTTTCTCTGACGGTGAGCAGGGCCGAACCGTTCGACTGAGGTTCGATACCTGTTACCCTGTGCCTCAGAAACTTCGCGCCCGATGCAATCGCTTTTCGCGCGATGAGGTCGTCGAGCAGCAGGCGTTTCAGCGTCAGGAATTCGCCCGGCACATCAACCTGAACGCGGGAAGGGCTGTAGACTGTGCAAAGGCGCGTCTCATATCCGAGTCCGCGAACCTCTTCGTAAAGACCTGCGCGCCGGAGAGCGCCTATCGCATCGGCGATCAAACCGTCGCCGCACACCTTGTCTCTTGGAAAGTCGTCTTTATCGAGAAGTAGAACCCTGTGGCCCTGAGCCGATAGATGGATTGCGGCGGTCGCCCCTGCGGGACCGGCCCCGACGATTGCGACATCATGCATCACTCCACCCGGTCGAGTGCGCGCCGGCCGCCCCATTGCGCAACTATCTCGTCGTCGTACTGGTCGGCGACCATCACCACAGCCATCACCGATGCTTTCAACTCTTCCTTGTCACATTGGGAGCCGAGGATTGTGTGCTCGAACAGTATGACATCATCGTCGTCTATCCCGAACGCCCCGAAGTTCATGCGGGCATTCTCTCCGAGCAGGTAACGCATCAACTCAGGGGTTATTTTAGCGTCCGCCACCACATAAGACCGCGTGCGAACCGCCGCGTCGTGTTTGCCCCAGGGAAATATCCCCGTCCTTGCGAGCGCCGACCCCACCGTTACAAGTATCATAGGCGTATCGGTTCGCACCTCGACGAACTCTCCGAAGAGTTCTACCATCATCGACACGATCCTTTCATAACACGTCTTCTGCGCGTCGGTCTTGAACTCCATATCGTCACTCCTTCAATCCGAAAGGTCTATCCTGGCCTGACGGTCGGCCAGCATAATGTGCGCGCGGTCGCTCGCCTCGCCTACTTTCCATCCGTCGCCGGTCGTCTCACAGAAGTAATACCATTCGCCTTCATGCTCGATAAAGTAAAATCCCTCTCCGGGGTCTTCCGGTGCGCCGCCCACTGCGAGGGCCGCGTGCGCCGCCCTTGCGCTCAGTAATAACAATACAGGATAGCCCATGTTCCTCATCAAGGCCGCCGCAAGAATAGTCTTGCAATCGCAATCGCCCCGCTTGTCATAGAGGGTCTCTGCCGGGAGGCGAAAATACTCCTTCGCGTAGCCCGTCTCTTCGCACTGCTCATCCAAAAGATAAACGATGTTCGGCTCCTGAACGAAATCGAGCGCCGCCTGTATCTCTTCGAAAAACGTCAGCCCCTGCTGCTCGGAAAACCCTCTTATGTAAGAAGCGACCTGAAGCGCCTGCGGTGCCCGCTCACCCTCACGAACGATCTGCTCGGTCACGCGCCGCGCGTTCAACGCGGCCTCTTCCCAGTTGTGATGAAAAGGGTTCGCCCGGCGTATCTGTTCTATGTCGCCTTCCTGATAGCGCGTCTCAGTGCTGAGTAGAAGCTTTTTGAAAGGCGAATCGAGTTCCCATTCGTACTCTCTCACGATATTGCCTTCCGTCGTCACAAGCGTAGTATCGCGGCGGGAGCTTTCGGCCCTCGATCTCGGTCTCAAGCCCCAGGGGTGACCGGGCGCTATCCAGTAGGCGGCGGTGAACCCGACGAAAGTTGCAAGGAAGACGGGCAGGTAAGTCTCAAGCGAGGGGTCGCCGAAGCTTCCTATAATCCCTATCACCGAGAGCGTCCACCCCGTCAGCCCCCAAAGCTCTATCCCTGTCTGACGATTTATCAGCGTCAGGTAAGCGAGCACTTCGTTATTCATCGACAGCCACGTCACCTTTATGAAGTGCAGCAGCAACCATATCATCAGGTACACGGCAAATCCCGTCGCCACATAAGACCACTTAGGCCCAAGCAGCGGAAGCACCAATCGGCTGCCTCCCAAATAATCGCTCACGCCCGGAATGACGAACAGAATCGCGAACAGGAAGGCCGCAGGCAGCGCCGTGTCCCATACGGCGTTGGGCGCGAGGCGCGGAGTCTCATCCTTCTTAGCCCATCGATAATAGAGCACGAGCGCCGCCCCGCCTCTTGCCAGCAGCGTCACTTCGTTAGGGCGGCGCATACGAAAGCGGCCCACCTCTATGCACCTTCCTATAAGATCATCGCCGCCTTCGGGCACCCCTGCATGCAGCCGCAAAAAGAGTTCCCACCAGTACCGCCTGCCCTGTGGCGAAATTTTTGACAGCGGCACGCCCTCCATCGAATATATTGTGCCTTCGGTGTCCACGTACCCAACATCTTCGTACTGATCGTCGCCGAGTTCCAGGCGGTAAAGGCGCACATACCCGCGTCCTTCGCGCAGATAGACCTGTCCCACTCGTTGCTGAGTGCGCGGGCGCGACACGTCGAATATGGTTCCGTCGCGCGTCACGACCGCCACGCGCACGGGAACTTTGCGGCCCTCGTCTCCCACATAAGCGAACACGTGGCAGCGGCGCAGCAAAAACAGGATCACGATCAGCAACACTCCCAAAATGAAGAGCGTCGCTGCAAGACCGGCAAGGAATGCTTCCACTTCAGATCGAGCCATCCGGGTCCGGGCAAGTGTTCAGAATGAGAATGGGATTTCACCACGGAGACACGGAGGCACAGAGAGCTTTTTCTCCGTGTCTCTGTGTCTCCGTGGTGAGTTTTTTGCTCGTTTGAACTACGCGACCACGCATCCCGGAATCTCTTCTCCTTTCTCAAATCTCCAATTCGGGACCGCCCGCTTTCTCTTCATCCAGCCCGGCTTCTGCTTTGGGCTTGGGCGGTGAAAAATCGTGTATGCCGAGTTTCTTTCTTAACTCAATGATCTGCTCTTCGAACGCCTCCATCGATAGAAAACGGTCATCGGCAAGGTTCTTGAGTCCGGGCCGATTCTCGCCGGGCAGCCTCGTGGTCGCCGCCGTAAAAAGCGATGACAAAGCGTTCCATTGCAAAGCGGAGCCGTCGACGTGTTGGGCGAACGTCCTCAAAAGCGATATGTCGGTGATTCGCTCTATGGGGCGATACCCGGCCAGGGAAGCGAGCGAAGTACACGGCACATCCACAACGAAATCAGCGGCGGTTACCTGCGCGAGCGAGCGCGTATCTCCGTACTTCAATTCGAAGATCGCCCCTCGCGCATTCACTCCCGACGCAAGCACTGCGGGCGGGAAGCTCAAAGCTCTCATTTTTTGAATGGCCGCTTCTTCCAAAAAACTGTCGAGCCGCCGCTTCGACACGTCTCGATAGAGACCTTCCGCAAACTCGCGCCATCGTCGGCCTATCTCTTTCAGACTTTGAGTAAACCCCTGCACAGTCTGCACCCCTGCTCCCCCGCTCCCCTGCTCCCCTGCTTGCCCGGTAGGCGGGATGAGCGCGGAGATCATTTCCCAAAGTGGCGTGCCGCCGGTTTCGCTGTCTAGGAACTGGCGCAGGTATACGTTCTTTTCCAGGCCGCTGAACTGCTCGAATGGTTTTTGCTGACCGGCCACTTCGAGCGCGAATGCGGCGGGCGCGGCGCTCTTTTCGTCCGACGAGCGGGGCTGCCCAGGTATCTGAAACCCCTCGAAGACCTCGCGTTGAAATGCGGTCGAGCTGTAGCTCTCGAATTCGACCGCAGGATAAGCGATCTCGCCCCCTAAACCATCGGCCCACTTTTTGATCTCTTCGCAGTAGCCTTGCGCCTGCACGAGCAGAGCGCCCATCTCCTGGCGCACCATCTCCCTCGCCTGAGTCTGCGCGTGTTTGAGCACCGCCGCTACATAAGTGAGAAGCTGTTTGCGCAAGGTCATTACTGTTTTGTATCTATAGCGCCAGAATGCAAACGCGAGCGGCAGAGCGGCTGACAGCGCGCGCACGAGCCAGGGGTATTCGAGCAACCATTCCAGATTCAATACCTGGGGCGAGATCAGAGAGAGCGCGGGATAAACGATCAGCGCCGCGAGTATCCCTATGACCACCGCGCGCAACAACAGAGCGGCGGGTAGCGGGTGAGACCGAATAGTGTCGACCATTCGCTCGTAGAGCGCCTTCTCTTCGTCAGCGGTCAAAGAGTTTTCGGCCCGGTCGTAATAATCGCGCAGGAAGTCAGGGATAGCGAAGACCTCAAGCCTTGCGAACTCATCGACCATAGCGAGTCGCGTTCGCGCCTGCGCCGGATCACATACGGCTTTTATCTCGTCTGCCGCCTGCTTTATCTGTCCGAGTGTGCGCGCCCCGCCGTGTCGGCCTTCGAGCACGCCTGTGATCGCGGCACGTATCGCCCGGCGCAATCCCTGTTCGGGCGGGTCTTCGCTCCCCTCCCATGCTGCCGTGCGGCGGGCGCGCAGAAACTCGCGGAACTGTTCCAGGTTCGCGTACAAAAAAATCCTCGCGTACTCGCTTATTCGAAAGGGCAGGTTTTTGAGAAAGATCGAAAAATAAGTATAGAGTATCTCCTTGCTGAACATGGTCCAGGCAGAGATGATGCGGCCGCGCCGCGTCTTCGCTCCCTGCCATATCTTCGCCCCAAAGTTGAAGACGGGCCGTCCGGGTCCGAGCGCGAGTTGTTGAAAGAGCCTTTTAACGTCCGCGCGGTCGGCGACCTCTCTCGATGAGACCTGCGCCTGCTCCACGTCGACGAAGGGCGATGATCGCGCCTGGGCGAAATCCTTTATCAACTCTTCGCCGAGCGACTTGGCGAGCTTGCGCTGAAAGAGTTCCCAATCATAATAGACCGCTGCTGCGCCTATGCTTGCCAGTTCGCAGCGATGAGTTTGCTTGAGTTGAGCGAGCGCGCGCCCTTCTCCGAGCATGAGGTGAAAGAGCGATTGCGCCATCGACTGGCGGACCTGTTCCGGGGTCAGCGCGACGTAGCCGTCCCGGTTTTCGTTGATCTGATTGCGCTCCTGCGCTACGAGCAGCGCGTCGAAAGGCCGCCTTGCGACCACATCGTCCGACGCTTGAGTTTCGAGTTCGGTTGCGAAGCGATAGAGATCGGTTTTCAAATCCGGCGAAGTCGTCAGGGGCACATAAATCAGCGCGGTGATATTGATAGTCGTGCCGTGAAAAAGTTCCTCGCCCCTGAGCCTCAGCATGCTGGCGAGGCAATGAAGAAACCTTCGAGTCCTTGCGACGGTCACATCACCCACGAGGGCTATGAATAGTTTTGTAGCATCTATATCGCCTTGAATGAGAGGTTCCTGATCTGTAGAACGCTCTCGGCGTTCCACTTCTCTGTGGAGAGGATTGCGAATGAATTTTTTGAGCGCGGCGGCGAATGATTCCAGGCTGCCGGCGTCGTCATCGGAAAAAGCATCCACAGCCCACCACCGCTCGCCGAGACCGTTGATGCGGCTCCAGGTCTTCAATTGTTCATTCAGCGTATGGGCAAAGCTCGCATTCGAGAGTTCGCCTTCATCCGCCAGGAAGGTGATTACCCACCACGGCTGCACCTGCTTACCCCCCTTCACACATCGAGCACCACGTCCTGTCCGCTCGCGGCGCTCTTGGGCGAATCGGCGGCAGCGCCCTCCGAATTGCTGCTCACCTGGGCATGCATCTTCTGATATGCGTGCTCAAGCTCGTTGTTGAGCTTTTCATAAAAAGAGCGGACTGCCGGATCGTTCACCTGCGCCCCTTGAAGTATCTTGTTCTTCAAGGCCGCCTTCGATTCGTCGAGCATCGATAGCCATCTCCTCGAACATCGTTCCTTGAAATGCTGGTCGAGTTCGGCGATGGCCGCGAATACCTGCGCGCCGTACTGCGACAGATCGTTGAAGATCGGCAGGAAGTTCGACGGGTTGTTGCAGATCAGAAAATTCCGCTCAAGGAATTGCACGCGCCCGTCGGGCAGTCTCTCTATGCGCGAGCACACCTTGACCGTCCTCGGCCCGCCATCCGATGTCACTATGAAAGGCGACGGATGGCGCTTGCCCTCGCCTATGAAGGCTTCGTTCAGGTCCACTAGTTGTTCGAGCAAGGGCCTCTCGGCTTCGAAGGCCCTCTGGCAAAGCTCGCGGTAAAAGAGCAACATCACAAAGAGGCGCGCTCGCTGTTCGGGGGAATCCAGAGCCGCAAGAGCGAGTCCCCGCTCGGCCCCCACCTGATTGAAGAGCCTGTGAATGTGAGGCGCAAAGACCGACCGCGCGAGATTGCGCCCTTCCTTTATGTCCTGATAGGCCGCCGCGAGGTTGCGATAGTGCGGATAGCGCCTGAGAGTTTGCCGGGTGATGACCTTGATTCTCACGAGCCGGTTCTTCGTGCTGTCTTCGACGAACTGGCTCTTGGGGTCGGCCTTTTCGAATCCGAGTTCTTCGGCCAGCGCCCTGTCAGACCCTGCGAACACGGAATAGACCGTGCCCTCGCCGAGTTCCATGGGGCAGAAGGTCTGCGTGCCCACTTCGTCGAACTGGTTGCGCACTCTTACTTTTTCGTCGCCGGGCAGATCGTTGAACCTCTCGATCAATTTCCTCGTGCGCTCGCGTTTGATCTCTTCTCTCGATTCGACGTTGGTCTGCATATACGCGGTCGCGCACCCCATCAAGAGAGAGAGCACGCGCTGCGAAGGCCATTCGGGCGGATTGGTCCCGAATCCTTTGCGGAAAAAGACGGTGTGCCCGCCTGCTTCATACCCCTGCGAAAGCCCCACATAAGCCGGTTCGGTCAGCATCTCCCACAATATACGGTGCAGCCCGCGCTTATCCGGCGCATAGCCGAAATCCGCGCCCTGTCGCACGGGGACTTTCCCCACGCCCGGAATCTCGGATTGCTCGACCACCTGTTCGTATAACTGCGCGAAGAGGTGATTCGAAGCCCACCTTCCGCCCTTTACGAAGCTTCCTATATCGGGCAGGTAAGTCGTCGTCACATCCTGTTCGGTGTCGAGGAACCGTTTGGGCAGAAGCGAACGGTACTGCTCGGCCAGGCCCTTCTCTTTATCGTCGAGAAACAGGCGGACCTCTTCGGCTATCTGGGCTATGCCTTTGCGATAGTCGTCGAGAATGCCCTGCTCGCCTCTCGATAATTTGTTCAGGGCTTCGATCTGTTGATTGAAGATGGCGACCTCGGCCCGGCGCTCTATCTTCTCGCGCAGCTTGGCGAAGAGGTTGTCGACTGAATCGTCCTTGTCGCGCTTCCTCGCCTCCTGGCACTGATTGCGCGCCGAAGCGATTTCGGCTTCTAGCTCCTGCAATCGGCGGCGCGTGTCTTCGACGCGGTCGCGGATGTCGTTATGAACGCCGGGGCTTTCGACCCTCTCGTCGCACATAACGTCGAGGCGGCGCACAAACTCCTGAGCGTATTGCAAGCCGTAGCGCATTATGGCGTCTTCTATTTCATCTTCGAGAGAGCCTGATTTGCCTGTGCTCTCCTGATAGCCGTCGCGCATGAATCGAACTATGCTATCGAGAGATGTGGGACCGCTCTCACGAAAGTCGCGGTCCATATCTCTTATCAATTGTTCGGCGAGAGAGTCTGCGTCCTGTTCGAATTGAAAGAGCCGGTCGAGGTCGCCTACCTTGTCGGGGTCGATTTCGTCTTTGCCCTCTTTGCGGAAACGATAGATCGTAAACGAAGTCATCTGTTCGAAGAGCTTCATCCTACGGTCGTTCTCCACGTTCGGCACGCCCTCTTCCTGGTCCTCGGCGAAGAGATAGCGCGCTATGTTCTTCTTGAAGGCGATTGCCACGTGTTGATCTCTTCTCGGCACATCGGGCAGCGCGAGTTCGTATCGCTCGCCCAAGATTCCATGATTGAAAAGCTCGTAGAGGAAACGGCTGTTGAAATACCGGTCCATCAACTCTTCGGGGAATCGAAGGGCGCGATAGCCTATCGTATAAAACGCGGGCACGGCGTCGCCCTTGCGTGTGTTCGGGAAGATGCCCCTTTCATTATCCACCTGAGAGATTACGGAGTCTTTCGCCGCTCCGAGGTGCCAGTAATATAGAAGCTCTGCGGAGTTTCGATATATCTGGTTCTGGTCCATGGTGAAGCCGCGTTCGGTCTGGTTATCTATGCAGAAGGCGAAATTGAAGACCGGAAAAGCCTTGTCGCTTCGGATCTCGCGCACGGCCACTTCGCTGAACTTCGTCCCATCGTCCGCTATCCATCGGTCGGCGAGCACGGCTTCTATCTCTTCGAAGAATGCATAAGCGTTCGACTCATAATCTTCTATGGTGACGCTCGCGGCCTGCTTGGTCTTATATATCTCAAGGTATTGATAGGGCAGAAAGATCACGCCCCGCAGAATCGGGTCGCCGAAAGTGGGATAGCGTTCCCTGAATAGGCGGTCGAGGCGGAAGGCAACGTCGAGGAAGGCCGAGCTGCCCGTGCCGCCGCAGGTGCCGCTCAGTATGTAGAACTGAGGATAAGCGGCGTCGTACTGTTCCTGATTCTGAATGTTTTGAAGCACGTTCATAGCGCCCCGGAGCTTCGAATCAATATCGCCCCAGCGTGAGCCTATGGCTACGCGACCTTGCTGGCGATTTGCGGAAGCGCCTTTCCTCAGCGGCTCGTTCTTGAATTGTTTCGCGCCCTTCGCATCCACCCACGAGAGCAATCTTTTATCTTCATCTGTGAGAGTGCCCGTAGGGTTCTGGACGTTCCAGTAGACGGCATAAGGATTTATGTCGCCGAGGTCTACGCGCTCTTCGCCCGATATGAATTTCCTTCCGTCGCCGAGCCGCTTCGAGTATTCGTCATTGAGCCTGTTGATAGCGTCGTTGTCCGTGTCTATGAATAGAAAACGGCAATTCTGGCCCAGGAGGTTTATATCTCCCTTGTATTGATCGAAAAGCAGCTTTGCCTTCAAATAGCCGGTCGGATAAACGCCCGCTCCGCCTAACCCGACAAAAATCGCCTTGCTCATTATGAGTCCTCCTTAGTTCAATTCCATATCACCTTTTTGCCCGCGACCTCTACGGTGCTTCCGCGAGGCAACTCTTTCCAATCCGTGCCGAGTGACTGATTCTTGGGACCGGCTTTCAATGTGGCAGAGCCGCTCTCCATGCGCGCATACACGCCTCGCGGTCGGCCCGTTTTCCCGCACGGCGTGAAGGCGCGAATCGTGAGACGCCACGTAGCGCCCGGCACCTGAATCCCTTCGCCCGCCTGTATGTTGCCTACTTGAAATTCCGTCTTCTTTTCCGATTTGCGCAGGCTGCGATTCTTCACTCCGAGGACCGTCACTTCGCCGAACAGGTATTCGGGACGGCAATGATAAACCCTCGCAGCCACGAGGCCGAAGGCGAGCACGCCCAACCCGATTATATAAATGATGGGCACTCGTCCGTAAGGCACTTCCACGTCGAATGAAGCGGCAACCTGAAACGGCATGGAATCGGCCAGGTTCAATTTGTGAAGCTCTTCCGTAGGAGCGCCTTCCTGCATGCCCTCGATCACCACATGGATTTTGCGTTGAAGGCTTGAGCGAAAAAAGGAACCGCCCTTTATTTCGGCAACAGTGATGGGCCAGGCCTCGCCCGCCGCGCTCATAGCGATCTCCTGCTCTGTTACAGGGTCTATTTCCACCTCAGTTGGTAGCGGCTCATCGAGGTTCATCTTGCTTTCGAGAGAGCGCAAACGAACTACATCGACCAGACGAGCATCCGCCGGGCGCACCCATGCCACTAGCCGCCCCGATGTCGAAAAGAGCGGAAGATCGGCTTCGACTTTTTCGATCACGAGCGGCGGCTTTCGCATATCGTCACGCACGCGCGCGCGGAGTTTATCGCGGGCTATTTCGGCCCTGCGCCGCTCGAACCACGTGCCGAGGGTCTCTTGATTGACGCGCTCTTCTTGCAGGTTCGGAAAGATGGCTTTCCCAAGACTCAGATTGCGCCCGACTTCGGCCTCAAGCGGCAGGAGCAATGCCGACACTTCATCTATCTTGCCCTGCCCCTCGTTTCGCCTCCGCTCGGCGAGCCTCTGCCAGACCGCGTCTTGCGGGTTCGTGCTGCGAGCGTAAGGGCTGCCGGGTGTCGGGTCGTGATTGAAATCCGTGAGGAAGAAGACGAACTTCAAGACATTGCCGCCGGGCCGGTTCAATTCATCGAGACATCTTTCAAAAGCCTTGCCGAGATCGGTGTTCAGGTCTTTAGGCTCTTGAAGCCGCTCTACGGCCTGACGCACGGTCTCGCGCGTTTCGGCATTCATAGGAGTGGGCGTAGTAAGGAGTCCGCCGTCAACGCCGAAGACTACTATGGAGAGATAATCTCCATCGGGCACAGCCGAGACGAAGGCCGAGAGCGCCTGTTTGACGGGCGCCCAGAACCGTTTCATAGAGAGCGATTTATCGATGACTATGACATAATCTGCGGCCTGCTGTGCTCCGGCGCGTTTATAGAGGACGGGAAAATCGGCTTGCAGCATAGCATCATCGCCCGGCGATTGAGCCGCGATTATCGCTGCCGCAGCGAGAGCGAGCAGGACTGCTAAAAAGGATTTCTTCACGACGACACACTCCGAACCCTCGGCTGGA